>CAZRKW010000081.1:0-15241 GCA_964600355.1 uncultured Acidobacteriaceae bacterium | reverse complement strand
AGTTCAGCCCCCCCGTGGTGTCTGATTCCGCCACCAACTTCGGGCAGATCACCAGCACGTCGGTGAATCCGCGCCTGATCCAATTTGCGCTGAAGTACGCGTTCTAGGAGTTGAAGAGCGGACAGTGAGAAGGACGAGCGGAGAAAACTAGCGAGGGGTCGAGCCGTTTCACTCGACCCCGAACGCTAACAGCACGTTTCCAGGATAGGCCTCGCCCGGCCCCGGGTTCGAAAGATACCCGGAGCCTACGAAGAGCGTTCCTCCCGCAATCGTCGGCCCGGGAGCACCCATTGATCCCCCCGTTGCCGCGACGCCGTTTACCGTTTTGAATTTCCGGACCGTGTCGTATTGCCAGATCGCTTTTCCATCGCTGGTCGAAAGAGCCCGCAGAATTCCGTCCCAGCCGCCCGTAAAAAAGGCTCCCGCGATGGCAGAGCCGGCGGCTGTTTCGCCGTAAGGGCGAGGATTACCCGCTGAGTCCGTCCCCGGCATTTCGAAGTGTGTTACCCACTTGCGCTCGCCCGTCGCTAGCGCAAGGGCCGCCGCGCCGCCCGTCGTCAAAGGGAAGTAGCCGTTTGCCTCATCCGCCGCCCCGCCAAAGACAATCAGCCCCTCCACGGAAGGGCTGCCCTCCGCCAGGCTCGTCTTCCACAGCAGAGTCCCTCGATGGTCCAGATCATACGCGAAAACATTTCCGCTCTTCTGCGCCGCTACGATGATCTGGTGGCCGCTTGGCAACATCCGCAGAATGGGCGAACTCCCAAAATCATGGTCGGGCCCCAGATGCTTTGGGCAGTTCTCCGATGCAGAAGTCTCGCACCCCCTGATCCACGTGTCGCCCTGTGTACCTTGCGCGGACCAGAGAATTCGCCCGCTCTTCAAGTTCAGCGCCAAAATCGAATCGGACCGCTCGGAGGCAGGCTCCGTATAACCGTTACCGGTGCCCACGTACAAGGCATGGCGCTTCGGATCGATTGTCGGCGAGTTCCAGACGGCCGCGCCGGCCGGCGCCCACAGTTGCGTCCCCGCCGAATTTTTTCTCGTCGGTTTCGGCAGCTCGGAAATCGTGTATGTCCTCCACAATTGCCGTCCCGACGTGGCATCCAGGGCCACGACGCTTCCGCGAAAAGTGCAGCAGGAGTAATGCACGTCCCAGGAACGCCCCTCCTCGGAAGAGGAAACCGGAACATATAGAAAGTTCCTGTAGAGCTGCGGGGCTCCGGTGATGTGCGCGAGCGGATGATCTTCCACTCGAACTTTCCACAAGAGCCTCCCGGTGCCAGCATCGAGAGCGTAGACGTTCGCCCTCATATCGCCAAAGTAAATCGAGAATGTCCGCGGTTGGGCTCCCGTTACGGAACCGGTGCTGATCGCCGTGTGAACGCCCGGCCCGGCGTGAAATGACCAATAGACACAGCCGGTGGCCGCGTCCAGGGAATAAACGTATCCGTTGTTGCTCCCGAAAAAAACGCGTCCGGATGCAATCGTCGGTTGGCTGTAAGCGATTCCGTTGGGAATGCCGAAGGCCCACTTTAATCTCAATCGCGGCACCTGCTCTGCCGATATTCCGGCGTCCCTGGCTTTCTGGAAGCGTGTGTTTGCGGCGTCCACTCCCCAGCCATTCCACGCAGGACCGGAAGATGGATCGGCAAGGGGAGGATTGGAAGGGCATTGGTTCGCCATCGATTTTGCGTCGCCGCTCGCTTCCGTGCCCGCCGGCTGCGTGCTGATCGCCTCCGCGATCATGCGCTTTTCGGCGTCGGACAATCCTTGCGCCTGCCCGCTCATCGAGCCGATGGTGAGAGCGTTCACGATTTCTTCCGGCGGCAGCTTCCTTAAGACGGATAGATCTGGCGCTCGTTGCCCCCCGCTGCTGCTGACGTGGCACCCAGCGCAGTGCTGCTCGAATAGTTGATCCCCCGTTGGCGCGCTGGTGGAGGGCGCTTGGCTGAAAAGGGATGGCGCAAATACGATTGAGAGGCCAAGCAAAACGCACATGAATGTGAGAATCGCCCTGGGCGCGCGCTTGGGAATGTGTGTCAACAAATCATCCGCAATTTATTGTTTCGCTTCGTTGCTCTGCGGAAGCTTAGGCGGCGCCGGCATTTTCGCCAGCTTTTCCTGGTACTCCGGATACGTCGTCTCCGCTCCGCCGCGCGCCGCCTCCACAGGGATTCCCCAGCGAGAAGCAAACTCGCTCAGGGACGCGTTCTTTCCCGGCAGATGGTAGGCCACATACCCTTCCGGATGGTCGACCTCCGCCCCGGGAATGCATCCGAAATCGGGAGGCAATCGGCCTCCCAGATCGAGAATCCAATTCAAGGTTCGCACCAACGGCTCGGTGAGATAAACAGGATCCTCCACGTCGGAAACCAGCGTCATCAAATCGCCGTGCCGGATGAGGTATTCCGTCAGCGTAGCCCGTTCGCTGCGCGGAAGCCCGTTGCGCCGCACCCAGCCGCCCTTCAGGTGCGTGGTCGTCACCTTGAGCATATCTGCTTCCCATTCCCCGGTGGAGAACCCCTGCCACAACTTAGGCGCATTCGCGGAGGGATGTGGCCGCCCGTCCATGTAGATCGTGCGTTCCGTAAGCTTGTACCGCAAAGTCATGTGCCACGCCACGATGTCCTGCGTGAACGGATGCTTGTCGGACCATAGCCGCATGTCTGCCGGCCCGCGCGGCGCATCGTCCACCGGATGCGGATCGCATTCGTGTTCCACCATCTCCCACTTCTGGGAGTCCCAGGTGTCCGCCTTCATGCGCGCCGCGTCGTTGACCGGCATGCCGCCGTAGTCCCCGATTTCGGGTCCGGGTCCGCGCTCGGGCTCGTCCTCGTGCATTCGCTGTCCCCATTGCCCGGAAAGATCCACTTGAGCCGAAGCCGGCGCAGCCATGACCATGGTGGCGGCTAACAGAATTATTAGCTGAATGTGTCGCAGTCGGGCCTTGGGCATCGCTCCTCCTGATTCATCCAGTGCTGTATGGCCGCTCGAATCGCTGCAATACTATCCAATATCAACTGAGGAATCCAATTTTGCAGGTGACTGCGGAAGGTAAAAGTGGTAATAGAACGGCCACGAAGTTTATTCGAAAGGTGGCGGGAATGGAGTTTGCGGCAGCCGTGCGAAATGGCAACCGCGTTGTCGCGCCGCTATTCGTAATTGCGGCCTTGGTACTGGTGTCGGCCCCGCGCACTTCCGCCGGTCGTAATCCGGGCTCTGGTCATACCGATCCGCAGTCAGGCAAAGTCGAACTGCTGCACGTGCAGGGCGACGTGTACATGATCGCAGGCGCCGGCGCGAACATTACCGTCCAGGTGGGCGAGGAGTTTGTAATCGTGGTCGACGCCGGTCTGCCGGAGAAGAGCCAGGAGGTCCTCGCGGCGATCCGCAGTGTAACGGACAAGCACATCCTTTACGTCATTGATACCAGCGCCGATGAGGATCACGTCGGCGGCAACGGAAACATCTCGCAGGCAGGGTGGGCCTTGCCGAACACGAGCCGCAATCCCGTGGTGAGCGACGAAGAGAAATTTCACGTGCAGACGGGCGCGTCGATCATCGCCCACATCAACGTTCTCAATCGCATGAGCGCCCCCACCGGCAAAGTTCCTCTGTTCCCCGAGGCCCTTTGGCCCACCGATATTTACGACAACAGATACTGGAGGCTTTACAACGGCGAGGGCGTGTATATTTACCATCCGTCTCGCGCGCACACCGACGGCGATAGCTACGTTTTCTTCCGCCGGTCGGACGTAATCAGCACCGGCGATATTTTTACTTTGGCAAGCTACCCGGTTATCAAGGCCGGCCAGGGCGGCAGCGTCAACGGATTGATCGATGCTCTCAATCAAATCATTGAGCTACTGGAACCGAAGGCCAACGAAGAGGGCGGCACCTACGTAATTCCGGGGCACGGCCCCATCTGCGACCGTCACGATATTGTGGAATATCGCGACATGGTGACCATCATTCGCGGGCGCATCCAATATTACATAAAGCAGGGAATGACGCTCGACGCGATAGAGGCAGCCAGGCCGACGCTCGACTACGACGGCCTGTATGGCGCCACGACCGGTCCGTGGACCACCGGCATGTTCATCGAAGCAGTCTATCGGGAGCTCAGTAGCGGCAACACGCAACAAGAACAGAAAGCGGGTGCGGGAAGATGACCGATCGGCGCATCCCTGCAATGCACCACTCAATATCGGCAACCAAGGAGATTCACGCCATGCAGAAAACGTTTCGCCATCTGCTGTTCTTCGCTGTCTTTTCCATTTCGCTCTTCGCTTTGTCTGTGTTTGTGCAGGCGGCCACCTCCAACAGGCAGACCGACGTGCTTCAGACCTCCCGCGGGGAACTCCGCATCATGCCCATCTATCACGGAAGCGTGATGCTGGAATTCGGTGGCAACGTGATTCACGTCGACCCCTGGAGCCAGGGGGATTACACCGGCCTCCCGCCCGCGGATCTGATCATATCGACCCACACCCACCGCGATCATCTCGATCGCGACATGATGGACAAGCTGAAAAAGCCCGCCACGATCATCGTCGGCCCGCCCGCCGTGATCGACACGCTGAACTGCGCCCCTGCCTGCGGCCAGGTGGAAGCCATCAGCGATTCAGAGAAGAGAACAGTGATGGGCATCGAGATCGAAGGCGTCCCGATGTACAACCTCGTGAAGGGCTCCGCGCCGGGGAAGCCTTTTCACCACAGGGGCGTCGGCAGCGGTTACATTTTGAATTTTGGCGACACCCGCGTTTATTTTTCCGGCGATTCGGAATGCACGCCGGAAATGAAGGCCTTGAAGAACATCACCGTCGCCTTCTTAGCCATGAGCGAAAGCAGAGTCTCGTCGCCCGTGGAAGTGGCGGAGTGCGCGAAAGCGTTCAAGCCCAAGATTGTGTATCCCTACCACTATCGCGGCTCCAAGCCCGAGGAGTTTGCCGCCGCCGTCAAGGACACGCCAGGGATCGAGGTCCGCATCCGCAAGCTCGAAGGCGAACCCTAAAAAGCCTGTTTGGAAAATTTCACTTACCGCTTGCCGCAACTCCATGCTGGCACGCGTCCACCCAGCCCTCGCGGCAGGCGCGGGCGTAGAGCTTCGCCGGGCTTCGCTCGGTGATCGGCCCTTTGCTCCCGCGCAGGATAATCGGATAGTCGTCGAGCGTCGGTGACGCGCTCTTAAATTTTCCGGTGCCCGCGATGGCCTGGCGGGCGTTGCCGCAGGCGGCCGGAAAGCCGAGTACGCAGCCCCGCTCGAGCGTAATCACCGCCCCCTGGCGGTCCTTCGCGCGCGTTGCCTCCTGGATGCCGAACTCATTGCATGCCCAGCCCGAGCCCTCGGCGCAATAGTTCGCCTGCAGGTTGGTGAGATACTTACAAGCATACGATCGGTTTTTCGCACAGGCCTGCTGCCAGAAAGGAATCCGCTGGCCCGGCTGGTCATCCCCCAGGCCGTGCGTCGCGCTCATCGCAGCAAAAACCATCGCCCACGCGCAGATGTAGGCGAGGTTACGCCGTCTCCCCACAAGCGAGCGGCCGAGATTCGCTGGGTCGATCCGCCGGAACAGCTTCGACCGCGCCGCGAGATCGATCGATTGGATCGCCACATTCAGAATGGGCACCGGCAGCAACTTGTCGTAAAAAGGCGGCAGCCCCGCGCGCCCCAGCGCCTCGTAGAGCGCAATCACGCCCGCGCCGTACAACACACCGAAGATGATGCGCCCCAGTTCGCTGCGCGGCGAAGTGGATGGGTCGGTGAACAGCAGATGCATCCCCAGAAATACCGCGATCGGGATGTACGAATCCCCGAAGAAGTAGACGCCCGTCGCGGCGAAGTACGCAGCGCTCCACAAATAGGTAGTGGTCACCGCCGACATCGTCATCGTCGTCACGCCGAAGAGGTATTGCCCGGGCAGCCCGACCAGGAAAAGAAACAGGTACATGTGCGGCGGATAAAACTGCGTGACGGCGATGTCCTTGCCCCAGGTGATGTCGGTCGTACCCGTAAGCAGCAGTCCGATCGAAAACGCCATCAGCGCAAAGGACGATGGATTGAAGATGTGTACGCGCCGTCCACTCTTGTCCCATCGGATCAGCTCTTTGGCCGCGAAGCCCAGCGCGATCATCAGAAACTGCAGGTAAAACCAATCCGGCCGGAACCAGAGGAAAAGGTTCATGCTGAAGACAACGGGAAACGGACCGAAGCCCAGCGTGTAGGTATCCCGCCTCGACCACGAAAGCAGGATGTCGAACGCATAAGCGAAGACCACCTGCGCGATGACGAGATAGTAGGAGGCATAGACCGGCCGCCAGTACCATCCCCAGTAGAGAAATATCGAAGTATGCGCGCACGCCTGCAGATAGTGCTGCGCCCGCAGACTCACCTCGATGGCGAAGGTGCGGTGCGCGCGTTGCGCCGAAGCAAAAAGGATCGCGTTCCAGACCAGCAGCGCAGCCGCAGCCCCCACAAACGACCACCACAGCCGCTGATTGCCCCGCCCGCGTTCAAGAAGCGTGAACGCTAGCAGGCCCGCCGTAAACAAAAAGGGGAGCGCAAAGGTCTGCGCAGGGGACAACCGGAACGAGCGCAGCGCGGAAGGCGCTGTCGCCGTCGTCGGCCCGATACTGACCTCGCTGGAAATCACGGTCATGATTTTATGGCGCGGAACTCCCCTCTGCAACGAATCAGACGAAACGCCGGGACGTAGCTATATCACGCCCGGGATTTCTTCTCTTCTCTTTTGTTGCAGAAATTAGGGCAGGGAACTAAGAAGGGATTGTGAGTCAGGCTCGGGAGATAATCCCGAGCCTGACTCATCATGTTGTGTACCGTTGCAGCGTATTCAACAGTCCTAATCGGCAGCGGTAAGTGTCGGAAGATCCTTGACGATCTGAGCGATATCCAACCCCAGTCCCTTCGCCACGCCAGTCCCGTAAGCGGGATCGGCCTTGTAGAAGTGCTGGATCTGGAGCGTCTGGATGCGTTCGGGAATGCCCTTCATGCTCCCGACGATATTCCCGATCAGCCGCTCGCGCGCGTCCGGAGTCATCAGGCAAAACAGATTTCCCGGCTGCGTGTAGTAGTCGCTGTCGGACCGGTGATCGTGGCGATCGACAGTCCCGGACACAAACTTCGGACGCTCGCGGTAAGCCGGATCCTGCGTCGGGCCGCCGAAACTGTTCGGCTCGTAATTCACCGCGCCGCCCTCGTTGCCGTCGAAGCGCATCGCGCCGTCCTTGTTATAGGTGTGATACGGGCACTGCGGCTTGTTCACCGGCAGGCTATCGTAGTTGACGCCCAGCCGATAGCGGTGCGCATCGGGATAGGAAATCAGCCGCGCCTGCAGCATTTTGTCCGGCGAAAATCCCATGCCCGGCACCACGTTGCGCGGTTCGAAAGCCGCCTGTTCGACCTCGGCAAAGTAGTTCTCCGGGTTTCGGTCGAGCACCAGTTCACCCACTTCGTGCAGAGGGTAATCCTTGTGCGGCCACACCTTCGTCAGGTCGAACGGGTTGATGTAGTAAGTCTCGGCATCCTTTTCCGGCATGATCTGCACGGCCACGCGCCACTTCGGAAATTCGCCCTTGGCAATGTGGTCGAACAGATCGCGCTGCGCGTAATCCGGATCGACCCCGCGCATCTCGCTCGCGCGCTCCCCCGTGAAATTCTTGATGCCCTGCTTCGTCTTGAAATGCCATTTCACATAGAACAGTTCGTTCTTGCTGTTGATCAGGCTGAACGTGTGGCTGCTGAACCCGTCCATGTGCCGGTAGCCGTCGGGCGTTCCGCGGTCGGAGAAGAGAATCGTCACCTGGTGCAGCGATTCCGGCGAGAGCGACCAGAAGTCCCACATCATCGTGGGGGACTTCAGGTTCGTCTGCGGGTCTCTCTTCTGCGTGTGAATGAAATCGCCGAACTTGAGGGGGTCGCGAATGAAAAAGACCGGCGTGTTGTTGCCGGTCATGTCCCAGTTGCCCTCTTCGGTATAGAACTTCAGAGCGAAGCCGCGCGGATCGCGTTCGGTGTCCGCCGAGCCTTTTTCCCCGCCCACCGTCGAGAAGCGCAGGAACGTAGGCGTTTTCTTGCCCACGGCGGAAAACAATTTCGCCGTGGTGTACTTCGCGATTTCCGCGCTGTTGCACACGAAATAGCCGTACGCCCCGGAGCCTTTCGCGTGGACCACGCGCTCGGGAATCCGCTCGCGGTTGAAATGCGCCATTTTTTCAAACAGCAGAAAATCCTCGAAGACAACCGGCCCGCGCGGCCCCACGGTCAGCGAGTTCTGGTTGTCGCCTACCGGACGCCCGGCGTCCGTCGTCATGATCGGTTTCTTCTCAGCCATAAATCTCCTTTTCCCTCTTTCGTACCACGACAGAAATTTTTAGGAGCTTCCGCCCCTTCGCTTTGCTGTAGAACACGATTCTATCGCTACGGGCTGTCTCTGACCAGCGGTGATCCAAAGCGCATCCGTCTCTTCGCCCGATCCAATTCTGTCCCTGCGGCCAGTATCCCCGTCCATAGCCGATGAGTAGACTTGTCTGGCGCATGACGACTACCGGATCGCACGATTCCGCTAACTCGCTACCCAGCAATACTATGAGCTCTGGCTGGCACGTATCTTCCTGGCCTTATCTCTGTGCGTCCGTGCTCCTTTTGCTCGTCTGCGCAGGTCTGGCGGGTTGTGGCAGCACCACGAGCGCGCCGAATCCCACGTCGAACTCGGGCTCCGTGCCGTCGGTCACCTCCTTTGCCGCGAATCCGGCAAGCATAAGCTCCGGCGCGAGCGCCACGTTGAGCTGGGCCACCAGCGGGGCGACCACAATTTCGATTTCCCCGGGCAGCTTCAGCTCGTCGTCGGCAAGCGGCTCAACCACGGTGAGCCCAACGGCCACCACCACCACCTACACGCTGACAGCGACCAACGCCTCCGGCTCGGCAACGTCCACAGCCACAGTCAACGTAAACGCGGCAGGCGCGCCAACACTCACCTCTTTCACCGCGAGCCCCGCAAGCATCGCTTCCGGCTCCAGCAGTACCCTCAGCTGGGTGACCACCGGAGCCGCCAGCATCGCGATCACGCCTGGAACGTTCACCTCCGCCTCGGCCGGCGGCTCCACGAGCGTGAAACCGACCGCGACCACAACCTACACGCTGACAGCCACCAACGCTTCGGGTTCTTCGACGGCAACGGCGGTCGTTACCATCACCTCATCGCAAGGTGCACTGAGACTCACAACCACGTCCTGCCCGGGCGGAACACAGGGCGCTACTTACGCAGGCTGCACAATCTCGGCCACCGGCGGCTCCCCGCCTTACACTTTTTCCGTGAGCGCGAGTCCCAACTATCCGCCGCTGCCCGAAGGAATGTCTCTCAGCGCCGCCACCGGCGTCGTCAGCAGCTCGCTGATCGGTGGCCAAGGCACCTATAGCCCCGAATTCGTGGTAACCGACTCCGCGAACAATCAGGCTACCCAGTCGATCAGCTTCGCTATCGCCGGCAACAATTCATTTCTCTCGGCCATCTTTCCGTCGAGCTCGATTTTCCATCATCGCGTGGACCGAGCCTCCACCGGCCTGCCCGTCGACACTTCCCCGGCCGCGCCCATTTACAGCGGCTACCAGCCGGAAATAATCCGCCCGTTCTTCGGAAACAATTCCGGCGCGCCTTTTCCGAATGGAATCCCCGCCATAGAGGTTCCTTACAATCAGACGGACGTGTCGGTTTCAACGACGCTCTATCAATCTTATTTCACCTCGGCACCCATCCCGGCGAACGCTCCTGTGGAAGGCACTAGCAACTCGAACGGTGACCGGCACGTTTTGGTTTATCTGGAGGCGGGTGGCGGAAACAATCCCGCCTTATACGAAATGTGGCAGGGAATCTACGAAGGTGGCCCCTGGACGGATTCTTCCAACGCTCTCTGGACCAACGTCTCGTCGAACGCCCTAACGCCGCAGGGCAACGGCACCAGCGATGCCGCCGGTCTTCCCGTAGCACCACTTCTCCTCAACGCGGACGAAGTCATCGGCACCGGCACGCCCACCTCCCCCAACGGCACCGTGCAGCATCCCGTTCGCTTCACGCTCAACCACATCCTCAACTACTGGGTGTGGCCCGCCACGCAGACAGCCGGAGTAGGCTCCTGCAGCAACTCGGGCGGCGCGATCCCGGTAGAGTCCATGATTTCGCAGTCCTCGCCGCCCACCACCTGCACTTTCAATTCGCCGGCCGGCGAGATTTACCGATTGAAGGCTGCGGTAGCCGATCCCTCCTGCGCGAGCACCAGCCCGCAGTCCGCGATCATCATCACCGGCTTCAGAAACTACGGCATCATCGTAGCCGACAATGGAATGTCCGGCGGCCTAATCGGCACTCCGGACGCCCGCTGGAACGACAACGACCTAATCTGCCTCTCCAGCCTCACCCTGTCCGACTTCGAGCCCGTGAACGTATCGAGCCTCATCGTCAACACCAGCAGCGGCGCCACCAGCCACTAGAAGGGCTTCTAGCCATTACATGAACGACGGCGCACAGCGCCTTCCGCCCGCGGTGCCTTTACCGCGACCTTCCTCCTCTACCTCCTTTGCCTCCTCAACCTCCTCTGCCTCCAGGTTCCTCGTCCCTCTTTGCTTTTCCCGGCGATTCCCGGAAAATGGGCGTCCCAACTCCAGGAAAGGAGCTTCCATGAAGCCCTTCATCAGCAAAGACACTCCCGTCACAGACGAAGTTCTGACCCTTATCGCCTACCTCCCGACAAAGGCTCTCCCGAAAATTGTCGAAGATGGCTTCTTCAGGAAGCTCACGGACCGGGACTTCATGCGCATCGGCGTGCTGTTGGCAAAGAAGGGTTACGACGAAGGCGGCTCCCCCATCGGCGGCGTAATCATCAGCAACGAAACCCGCCAGATCCTCGGCAAAGGACACAACACGCTGGTCCAGGAGAATCATCCGTACAATCACGGAGAAACGTCAGCCGCGCGCGATGCCGGCCGCCTGGATTTCAGCCAGACCACGATGTTCACCAGGCTCAGCCCCTGTGACATCTGTGCCGCGCTAATCTACAGGCGTCAATTTAATCGCCTGGTCGTCGGTGACATCACAAATTTCGCCGGCAACGAAGACACGCTTCGCCAAAAGGGCGTCCAGGTGGACATTCTGGAAGACCCCGACGGCGTAGCCTTCTTCGCGAAATACTTGAAAGAAAAGCCCGACCAGCACATGGAAGACGCCTACGGCCTCGCCGCAGTCCGCAAGGCGCCCCTACCCAAAATAGACGTCTGACTAGGTGGGCTAGCCTACCAGAGGTGCCACTTGTGAAAGATGAGGACGTAAGCGGCCAGCAGCGCATTGGCCGACGCATGTGCGACGACAGCGTCTCCGATGCGGCCCCGCCGGATCATCACCAGGCCAAAGAGGATCCCCGCAATAATACCAGGGAGCCAGAATCCACCGTGAAGTATGCCAAAAATGATCGAGGAGGCTAGCAGCGCGAACCAGCTCAAGTGCCGCAGAGAAATCGACTCGAAGTCCGGCGAAATCAGCCGCCGCATGAGAAAGCCGCGGAAGGCCAGCTCTTCCGCCAGCGGGACGGTGATCACCGCGGCCAGCACGCGGATCGTGAGCCATGCGACTCTGTTAAGCACCGGGGCATCCATCAAGGGCGCCATCAGCCCGCTATCGGCGCTGGCGCTGTGAGCGCGGTCCAGCGCAATCCAAATCGCAAAAACAAGCGCGCCGGTCGCCGGAGCCAGCCAGTCGAAACTCCAGTTCATGGCGGCGTAGCGCCGGCGGAATATCCACAGCGTCCCCGCGGCAGCCAAAAATTGCAGAGGATAGAGCCATTCAAACTTATCCGCGCCGGTGGCCGCGGCCGCAATCATCCCGGCAGCAAGGATCATCACAAACGGCAGTAAAAAAGCGGCCGCTGGATTTTTTGCCGCTGCCCCTTCGACGGTTTCCCCGTGCCGCGCGGCAATCGCAGGGTGAGCGTATTCCCCGGAGCCGGGCGGAATTCTCGTAAACCACGGCACCCGCGTGATCGCGTAGCAGAAGCCTACGCTGACCGCGCTAAAGGTGATCCAGCCCGCCTGCGAGTGGAAGCCGTTTTTGGCGATTTCCGGCGCTCCGGCGTCCCCGATCAGGACCAGAGCCGCGATGCGCAAGCTGTTAAACAGGAATATGACGATAACTCCCAGAGGAAGAAGCGCCAAAGCCTGCGGAAAGCGGCATTCCTTCCGGAACACGAGCAGCCACAACGCTGCAAACGCCAGAATCATGCCGATGCCCTCGATCCCCGAGCACCCGGACAAAATCTGCACGCTGAAGTCCGGCGTGCCAATCACCATCTTGGCGGGATTCGCGAAGACGTCCGGGACGAAGAGACCGAGAATGCTCTTGGTGAGATCGAATGTCAGGTGAACCGTCGGCAGCCACAGCCGGCGAAGAAGGTGTGCCGCGGCAAGGGGAGACACCACGGCCACTGACGCATATGCCCACAGATAACCCGTTCTGCGGATCAGCTGCACCCACACCGAACCGGGCAAAAACGCAAACGCAGCGAAGGCAATCGCCGAAATCGAGCTGACGAACCAACTCGCGGTCAGCAAGTCCGCCTGTCGCAATCCGCCCCCTGAGTAAATGAGGGACGAAAGCTTCACGGCGGCAATCATTGCGCAGCAGTGGGCGGCCAAAAGGCTCCAGCGGATGGGAGTCTTCTCAATGTCGCTGGAAATTTTCCCGAGGGAATCCTTATTTTTCAGGTAACCGCACGGGATGAAGATCGCTGCGAAGCCGGCAATACAACGGAGAATGAAGGCTGCCCAGTCGTGTTTGGTGGCGATGACTTGCGTGGTGTGGAACAGCCACACCGACATCACCGTCAGCTCCACGCCAAGAAGGAGAGCCAGAAGGAAGAACCGCTGGATGAACCTGTTGCGCGACGACAGCCGGGCACTCGACTTCGAGGGCTGGCCGTCATCCACAACCTGGACCGCTTGGGTAATTCTCGCTAACGCTCCTGAACCCAAGCAGCCCGTCGGGGACGCCTCGGTGGCCAAAGGAAAGGCCTACGCCAGGCGACGGCGTCCTCGGAAGATCATCACCGCGCAACCCAGCAAGGCCAGGGGAGACAGCGCGCTGGACGGATTGATCTCAGGAACACCCGTTACCGATGAAACCTTGGTAACCAGCTCGAGTGAACTGGACTGGAGAGTGACAACCCCGTTTGCCGCAACGTTCAGGGTCACCTGGTCGATCGGATTACCGCCGACGTTGCAAGTCTGGCCGGCGTTGCATCCAAAGCCGGTGGTCGCTCCGTTTCCCGCTGTCTCGATACCGAAATAGTCGGTGCCGCTGGAGAAGTTATAGGTACCCGTGACCAAGCTGCCGCCGCTCAGCATTCCGTTGGGCACCCCATAGAGCGTGACTGTAAACTGAGAGCCGGTCAGGGAAATCGCAGGGTTGGTGACCGTATTAATCGACAAAGTCCCGGTCGAGCCTGCGTTCGTAAGGTTCAGAGTGCTAGCCAGGTTGCCACCCACATTGGTTATGCTGAACGGGTTGTCGGTGGTGCCTGTCTCCGGGCCCGCGTAGTAGAACGTCGAAGTTTCCGAGTAGCTGTCCGCTTTGGCTACGTGGACCATTCCGAGGCCGGCCAAAACTACTACGGCCGACAGCTTCGTCATAAGATTTCTTGTCTTACCCATTGGGTGTCACCTCTCCCAAGATTTAAATCCGTACCCTCAGGTGGAATGGAGTTTAGGGGTGGCTGCTACTACAGTCAATTCTAAAATCGAGTACTGTGAGTAACGAATTTTGGTACCTCGTAAATCTCCTTTTATCAGCGTCCTAGCTAGGCAAGTTATAGCCGTACCTGGTGATAATCGGGATGGTATTTGACGAATCTTGGGTGTTACCAGCCTCATAACAAGGACGGCATCCCAATTGGCATAACGCCAGAGATCGTGACCTATTTCACCAGCCACAAAATCCGCGTGATGATCTCGATTGGCGGATACACCTACGCCAGGGATTGGGACCAGGCGCTTGCAGCGAACCCCAGGCAATTGGGAATAAACGCCGCGCAAGCCGCACAGCGACTAGGGGTGGGCATCGAGATTGATTATGAGAATGACCACAGCCCCAATCTGAGAGGTTTGCAGGAGTTCATCACTTCCTACAGGTCGCTCTTCCCGTACGACGCAGCAGCCGAGAATCCCGCAGCCCGACTGACGATTTACCTTGCGATGGACGACGATTACCTCGTGCCGCTGACGCAGTACGCCACCGCAAATTGGCTCACGACCGGGCGCCCGGTCCTCGACTATGCCAACGCGATGGTTTCTTCCGAACAGACAGGCGCTTCCATGCTGGGAGACGGCTGGCGGGAACATATCGAAGGCAAGGCTGGGATTCCTCCTCTGGCACCGTCCAAACTCACTGGCAGCCTGTTCATCGCAACTCGCGGAGGTGTCTCGGCCGAATGCACCGATTTCATTAAATCCTTACAGAAGGCGACTGGCGAATTTGTAAAGACAGTGAAACCGCACGGTGCTGGAAAGAGCAAAGGAATGCTCGGCTACATGTTCTGGGCGGCTGGATGCCCAGGATCGAGGTCAGCATGCACCGCGCCGCCGAACACATGTGAGAATGGAGTGGGGGCTGGCGCTAGGGTATACAAAGTGGCGGTGCCGATGCCGCCGCTGCGCCGGCATTAAACCTGGTATGTGGATGGGCATTCTCCAGATACTTTGAGAACCCGGCGTTCTGGACTTTGCAACTGGCCGCCGGAGCTAGAAAGTCACTGGCTAAAACGAGGCCTACTGTAGCCGAGGACGGAATAACGCATGAAAAATCTCTTTGAAGCGGAGAGAGTGACCGCGTGCCTCTGAGTGCCACGGCGCCAAAAAGCAAAGCGCCCAGGCGACGTCGAGTCAGGCGGTCGAATTCAGTCCGGACTTTATCGAGATCCTTTGGATTGCTTCTCCTACTCGCGGCGATTCTCGGTACGGCTGTATTCATAATAGAGGCTGAATATACAGTCAGCTTCCGATCACCGTTACGCGTTCGGCTCCAGTGGCCAGTGGTGATGGCGGCCAGGACCTCTGGGGAGACTACTCAGGCTCAGTCCGACCAATTCGGCCACCGACTGACAGCGTATCAGCAATACGCTTGCAATAAATTCGGTTCGGCGTGCCGCATTGCGCTGGCAGTCCAACGGGCTGAAAACCCGC
>CAZRKW010000080.1:0-15432 GCA_964600355.1 uncultured Acidobacteriaceae bacterium | reverse complement strand
TATCACGTGGCCGAGTTCAAGACGGCCTATAACATGTTCACGGAGAAAAAGTTCACACCGCCTCATCGCGAGGAGGTGGAATCGGTCCTGCGCAGCATTTACGATCAATATGTAACCGGCGCATCCTCGGCGCGCAGCATCGACCGCTCGAAATTCGAGTCATTCGTGAATGCCGGGCCTCTTCTCACCAGCGATGCGGTGCAGGACAAGATCGTCGACCGGCTGGGCTATTGGGACCAAGTGCAGGACTACTTCAAATCCCGCCATGGCGGATGGAATCCGGTTTCGCTCAACCAGTACCGTTCGTCGCTTGGGACGGACGGCCTCCGCGGCGAGAAAATCGCCGTGGTACACGCAACCGGGCTGATCGTTTCTGGCGAGTCGCAGGCGACGCCCGGCGGCGGGTTTGTTATGGGCGGGGATTCGGTGGCCGCGGACCTTCGCAACGCGCGGAATGACGGAAGCATTCGCGCGATTGTGCTGCGAATCGATTCGGGCGGCGGCTCCGTGGTGGGAAGCGAAGTGATACGCCGCGAGGTGGAGCTGGCGGAAGGGCAGAAGCCCGTAGTTGTTTCCATGTCGGACGTGGCTGCCTCCGGCGGTTATTGGATTGCGACGCCGGCCGCTAAGATCATCGCCGACGCCAATACCATCACCGGATCGATCGGAGTGCTCACCGGAAAGTTGAATCTTTCCGGGCTGTACAATCTTCTCGGCATCAGCAGCGATTATGTCGCCACCAGCGATAACGCCACGCTTTTCTCCGACCAGAAGAATTTCACGCCCGCCCAAGAAGCCTACATCCAGAAATCGCTCGATGAAACCTACGCACAGTTCACCCAGGGTGTGGCCAAGGGACGGCACATGTCCGTGGCGGCGGTCGACAAGATTGCCAAGGGCCGCGAATGGTCCGGCACGCAGGGCAAGGATTTAGGACTCGTCGATGAGCTGGGGGGATTCGACCGCGCCATCGACGTAGCCAAGGAGCTCGCGCACATTCCCGCTGACGAGTCGATCCGCATCGTCCGCTTCCCGGAAGAAAAAAGCCTCTTCGAAGAGCTTCTGCAGCGGGAGAAGGACACTGTGACGGAGTCGCGCTCGATCGAAGAAACGGTGCGGCGGCTCGTGGGCGTGATGGACCCCGTGCAAGCCCGCGTCCCCTACGAACTTCACATACGCTAAGTGCCGCGAAACCTGCATCGAAAGGGCCGCACCGCTAATCAAATTTGCAGTACTGCAAAACTGTCGGAACCCCAGGAGGATTCGACTGAAATGGAAAAGCCGGCAGCCGTTGAATTTCCGATCCACAATCTGCTCAAGCACCGTTGGAGCCCGCGCTCCTTTGCCGATCGCGACGTGGAGCCCGCGGTTTTGCGGAGCCTGTTCGAGGCCGCTCGCTGGGCGCCCTCTTCCTACAACGGCCAGCCATGGTCCTTCGTGATCGCCACGCGCAAGGAGCCGGAAGCCTTTCAACGGGTGCTGAGCTGCTTCGTCGAATTCAATATCGGATGGGCCAAGGGCGCGCCTGTGATCGGCATTTCCATCGCGAGGCTGAACTTCGAGAATAACAACAACCCGAATCGCCACGCCTACCATGACGTTGGCCAAGCGATGGCGAATCTGGCAATCGAGGCTGTGGCGAACGGACTGCAGGTCCATCAAATGGCGGGCATCTTGGTGGACGAGGCGCGCAAAACACTTTCGATCCCCGAAGGATTCGATCCCGTCGCAGGTTTTGCGCTGGGCTATCCGGGCGAACCGCACCAATTGCCTGATCAGCTTCGTGAGCGGGAAGTGGCGCCGAGCGAACGCAAGAAGGCTTCCGCGTTTGTCTTCGATGGGAAGTGGGGACATAAGTCACCGATCTTTGGCTAGCAAAATGGGTGGCAAAGAGGATCCGCGATGGATCGCCGGGTCAGAGAACCTGACTCGTCCACGCGGCGACGCAGCCCGCGAGATCGTGCAGAACTTCCGCGTCGTTCTTTCCGGATGTTTTGAGTACGTGGAAGGAATGGTCGGCGCCTTCCACCACTTCCAGCGTGGCTCGTGATCCCAGTTGAGTGCAGATCGGGCGCAGAAGCTGCAAGTCGGCGAATGCATCGCGCGTTCCTTGAAGAAACAGCATCGGCACGGTGACGCGTGATAGGTGGTCGGCTCGTTTCGTCCCCGGGCGGTTGGGCGGATGCAGCGGAAAACCAAAGAATACCAAACCCTTCACTCCTCCCAGCGGATGTTCCGAGGCGGCGGTTGAAGTCATGCGGCCGCCCATCGACTTGCCGCCTGCAAACACGGGAAGATTCGGTGCCAGTTCCTTCGCTTTATCGACCGCCGCTCTCACGGTCGCGGTGAGCACGGCAGGCTTGTCGGGAATCTTCCGGCGTTTTTCCAGGTACGGAAATTGATAGCGGAGCGTCGCGATACCTGCCGAGTTCAGTTCGCCGCTGAGCGCTTCGAGAAAAGGGTGGGCCATTCCCGCCCCGGCGCCGTGAGCAAGCACTAAGAGGCTGCGTGGTTTGGCCGGGCGATCGAAAAGTGCCGAGATTTCGTCGCCGTCCGGAAGATCGATTCGCAGTTCGCGCGAGGCAGCCATTTCGGCAAGACTTTAGCACAGAGTTTTGGGTCGTAGCTTCCGGCTGCAGAATTCGACCATGCTTCTGTAATGTGGCAACATATTCACCGGGAACTTTGAGAGGAGCGAATAGTTATGGCAAAGGCTACGTTTGCTGCGGGATGTTTCTGGGGCGTGGAAGACGCGTTCCGGCAGATGAAGGGCGTAACCTCGACGGCTGTTGGCTACACCGGCGGGGCAAAAGTGAATCCGACTTACAAGGACGTGTGCTCCGGGACGACCGGCCACGCCGAAGCTGTGGAAGTCGAATTCAACCCCGAAGAAGTTTCCTATCTCGAGCTTCTCGCCGCCTTCTGGAAGAGCCACGATCCCACGACGCTGAATCGCCAGGGGCCGGACTTTGGCACACAATATCGCTCGGCGATTTTCTTTCACGATCCTGAACAGGAAACGGCCGCGCGCGATTCCAAAGCGATCCTGGAAAAGGAAGGCGTCTTCAAGCGCCCGATCGTCACGCAGATCGTGCCGGCAGCAACGTTCTATCGCGCCGAAGAATATCACCAGCAGTATTTTGAAAAGCAGGGCATACGCTCCTGCCACACGTAGAGTTCGGGCTCGGTTCCGGGAAATCCATCGCCTCAGCTTTAGCGCGAGCCACGCGGCTGTTACAATAGCCTTTTCTCATAGTCCCAAACTACATATCGAGGCCCGATGGCTGATATCCAACCGTTTCGCGCGTATCGCTACGACACCAATCGCGTCGCTCTGAAGGACGTTCTCACCCAGCCCTATGACAAGATCAGCCCCGAGATGCAGGATCGCTATTACGCGGCCAGCCCCTACAACCTGATCACCATCGAAAAGGGACGCGTGCTTCCGGGCGATTCCGATACGAACAACGTCTACACGCGCGCCGCAAAAAAAGTGGACGAATGGATCGCGGAGAAAATCCTCGCGCAGGACGCGGCGCCCAGCATCTACATCTACTCGCAGGAGTTCCTCGTGCCGGGGACGCAAACCCGCCGCGTTCGCATCGGCTTTATCGCCCTGGGCCGAGTGGAAGATTACGACGCGCACGTCGTTTTCCGCCACGAGCGCACGCTCTCCGCGCCCAAAGCGGATCGCATCGAATTGCTGCGGCAAACGCGCGTGCAAACCGGGCAGCTTTTTCTTTTGTATGACGATCCCTCGCGCATCGTCGACAGCCTTCTCGAAGACACGGCGCGCAAAAGCACTCCACTCGAGCTTACTGACGAGTACGGCGTGATTCATCGGCTGTGGCCCGTGGACGATCCGGCGTTTGTGCGGCGCATCCAAAGCGCGATGAAAGATAAAAAGCTCGTGATTGCAGACGGGCATCACCGCTACGAAACGGCCTTGAACTATCGCAACGAAGGCCGCGCCAAAGCCGGCAAGGCGGACCCGCTCGCCGCTTACGAATTCGCGATGATGACGTTCATCAACACCCACTCCAAGGGCCTCACGGTTCTCCCCACGCATCGCGTGGTCGGCAGTCTCGCAAACTTCGATTTCGAGAAGTTCCGCAAGTCGTTGGCTCCGTATTTCGACTGGTATGCCTACCCCTTCCAGAATCCCGAGGAGCGCGCCACCGCGTTCGCGGAATTCCGTAAGGACCTCGAAGGCGAGAGCCATGGACGCCGGGCGATTGGCGTCTACCCGGGAGGCGGGTCGTTCTTTCTGTTTCTCTTGCGGCGCGACGCCGACCTTGAAAGCGTGCTGCCGGATATCTCCGAAGGACAACGCGGACTGGACGTGGTGCTGCTGCACCGGCTGATTCTCGACAAGGGGCTTGGCATTTCGGCCGAGGCAGTGGCCGCTGAAAAGAACGTGGGCTATGAGCGGGAAATCGAAGCGGCTATTGCGCGGGTCGATCGCCGCGAGGCGCAGATCGCGTTTCTGCTCAAAGCGGTCCGCGTGCAACAGGTGGCCGATATCGCGCTCGCCGGCGACGTGCTCCCGCAGAAATCCACGGACTTTTACCCCAAGCTGCTGAGCGGCGTGGCCATCTACCGCCCGGAAGGCCGGCTCTAGCGCGTTTGCGAAGGCGCAAAGGGTGCAAACTGAGCGTCTTAGCTTGACACTCGCTGACCCAGGGCGTATTTTTGCACCTCCACGGAACGGGAAGATGCCCCGCGTTCCGCGTTGACGTGGAGGCCTGATGACCACCCCGGCGAGTCATTCGGATTCTCAAGTCGATTTAACCGTCACCCCGGCGAAGAAGGGAAGCGCCGGTCTTCGCTTGCATCTATTAACTCTCACCCTCAGTACGCTTTTCTTCGCAACTCTCATTTTCGCTCAGGGACAGGCCACGCCTAAAATCACCAAGGTGGATCCATCGTCGGGAAAGGTTAGTGACAGCATTACTGTTTCAGGCGCCGACCTGGGGAAAGATGCGGTAGCAGGCGTATTTCTCTCGGATGACAAGTCGGACTACAAAGCGACGATTGTAAGCCAGGCTGCCGACAAGATCGTTATGAAAGTCCCGCAGGTAAAACCAGGCGGATACAACCTCTCGATCCAGGTAGGGGGCACCACACTGATCGAGCCGGTGCGTTTCACCGTTCAGGAATAATTCTCCGCTCCGCGGCCCGAATGCATTTCGATGACGAATCCCAAGCTATTTTTCCGGCTGGATCAGGTATATTTATGCCGAAAACCAGAATGGACACGGGGAGGTTTTTAGATGGAGCGGAAAAAAGCGTCCGATTTCCCTCAGGAATTGCTGGATATATTTGACGGCTACGTTCACGGCGACATCGACCGCCGCGCATTTCTCGATGCGGCGAAGAAATATGCCGTCGGCGGGCTGACGGCGACGGCCATCTGGGAAAGCCTCCGCCCCAACTACGCGTTCGGTCAGCAGGTCCCCAAAGACGACCCGCGGATCGAAACCGAATACACCACCCTCCAGTCGCTGCAAGGCAACGGAACCGTCAACGGCTACTACGCGCGGCCCGCGAAAGCATCCGGAAAGCTGCCCGGAGTGCTGGTGGTCCACGAAAACCGCGGTCTGAACCCTCACATCGAAGACGTGACCCGCAGGCTCGCCGTGGCGAACTTTCTGGCCTTCGCGCCCGATGGGCTGACTTCGGTCGGCGGCTATCCCGGCGACGAAGAGAAGGCCACCAATATTTTCCGAACGGTGGATGGCAAGAAGATGTTCGAGGATTTCGTGGTTTCTGCCGCGTGGCTGAAGGCTCGGCCGGAATGTACCGGCAAGATCGGTGTCGTCGGTTTCTGTTACGGCGGCACGATGGCGAATTCCCTGGCGGTTCGTCTCCCTTATCTTTCGGCGGTGGTTCCCTTTTATGGCGGCCAGCCCACGGCGGCGGATGCGGCGAAGATCAAGGCCCCGCTCCTGCTTCACTACGCGGCGCTGGACACGCGCTTTACGGGCGGATGGCCTGCGTACGAAGAGGCGCTCAAGGCCAACCACGTCACCTATGAAGCTTACATTTACGAGGGAGTGAATCACGGTTTCCATAACGATACCACGCCGCGGTACGACAAAGCCGCAGCAACGCTCGCCTGGCAGCGGACGCTCGACTTTTTGAACAAATACCTGCGCAGCTGAAGCCTTTCAGCGATCGCTGAAACCCAAGCCGTTGACTTCAATGTCTGGCGAATCTTCCCAGCAGGCTCGCGGAGTCTGCGGTAGACTTCCATTTACTTTCATTCGTTCGAGGACTATCCTCCCGGACACAGGAGAAGCATATGGCGCGCAAATATATCGATTGCAGGCATATTCCCAGCGACAAGAATTGCACCGTGGCAATTTCAGGTTCGGAAGAGGAAGTTCTCGACCTCGCGGTGATCCACGCTGTCGTTTCCCACGGGCACGACGACCCGTACGAATTGCGCAAGCAGCTTCGCCCATTGCTGATGGACGCGCCCGATGCCATGAGCGCCACCGCTTAAGCGCAGGCAGGCAAAGCTGAACAGACGGATCGGCGTAAGCCTATTCGTACACGCTGGCGGGTGTTGTTTCGACCTTTTTCTGGGTTCGTTGTAGCGTATCTTTCCGCTTCATTACATCCGGCGTTCCTCCCTGCGGGTCTAGCAAATCCACAAGTTGCAGCCGGAGGTTGCCCACATTGGTGGCATAGGAAAGGCCCACTTCTATGTCGATGACGCCGGTGCGGATCAGCTTCTCGATTTCGATGTCGAAGCACTGCATACCGTCGGTGTCGCCGTCGCGCATCGCATCAAGGAGGGTCTTTCCTTCGGTCTCGCCGCGTTCCACGTACTCGCGAGTCCGCATTGTCGATTTGAGTATCTCGAATGCGGCAACGCGGCCGGTGCCGTCCCGCCGCGGGATAAGCCTCTGCGACACGATATACCGGAAGGCCTTGGCCAGTCGATTTCGTACGGCGCCCTGATCCCCCAGAGGAAACGCCCCGATCAAGCGCTCCACAGTTTTCGAGGCGTCGGTCGTGTGCAAAGTGGAGAAGACCAGATGGCCAGTCTCTGCAGCTTCGAGTGCCACTTCGATCGTTTCCCGGTCGCGCATTTCGCCCACCAGAATCACCTCGGGCGCCTGCCGCAACGCGGCCCGCAAGGCGAGGCCGAAATTCAGGGTGTCGCTGTGGAGCTCGCGCTGGTGCACGGTGGCTGTCTTGTGGGCGTGCAGGAACTCGATGGGGTCTTCAATGGTGATGATGTGATAGGCGTTCTCTTCGTTGATCTTGTTCAGGATGGCCGCGAGCGTCGAAGATTTTCCGCTGCCGGTGGGACCCGTGACCAGCACGATTCCATTGCGCAGCAGGGCCGTCTCTTTCAATTGCTCGGGCAGGTTCAGGATCGCGAAATCCGGCACGGAGCTGGGAATCACGCGCATCACGATGGCGCAACTGCCGCGCTGGCTGAAAACGTTCACGCGAAACCGCGCGACCTTGGTCAATCCGTACGAAATGTCGCAGGAGCCTTCTTCCTTCAGCTTCTGCGCGGCTTGCGCATTCCGCCCCATGAGATCGGCCGCGATCTGCGCGGTGTCCGGAGGGGTGAGCATTCCGACCCCCTGAATGTTTACTGGCACAAGCTTTCCGTTCACTTTCACCTGTGGCAGTCTGCCGGGAGAAAAGACGAGGTCGCTCGTGCTGGGAGCACCTTTCAGCATAGTGGCAATCAGGCTGGGAGTCGGCAGCCTTGCCGGAGCGGCCACCTGCGGCGCAGCTTGAGTCCGCGCCTCTGCCGGCGGCTGTGCAGGTTGTGAAATACTGGGTGTTTGCATGGGCCCTCTTCGCCGCCCGGAGGGAAGGTCAGGCCGGGAGGAACAGTGCGACTAGTACCATTATGAGGGAAGCAAGCCTGGCCGCCCCACGAACGAAATTCGCTGTTTTCAATCGATCAGCCTACCTCGCCTAAGCGGCGCATGTTTAGGATGGTGCATCCGCCGAGACGATCTTACTTAGCGCGGAGAAAGTCGGCGAGGGCGGAATTGAAGAGTTGCGGCTGCTCGATGTTGGAGAGATGCGCGGTATCAAGGCGTAATTCCCTGGCGCCGGGGATTTCGCGAGCCAGAACTTCGCCGTGCCCCGCCCAGGGAAGGGAGGCATCCCGGTCGCTCCCGATCACAAGCGTGGGAACGGCGATTCCGCGAAGAATCCCGCGATGATCCATATCACGGACGGCCGAGCAGCAGGCGGCGTAACCCGCCGGGTTCGTGGAGAGGAAGGTCGCGCGGATCGAATTGACGAGCGGATCGTTCTTCGCAATCGTCTCAGGCGAGAAAAAGCGGCCCATCGCCGCATCGACGATTGCCGACAAGCCGCGATCAAGAACGGCGCGCCGCCGCTCGTCCCAATTCGTTTTCGGCGGAACATGAGAGGAAGTATTGGCCAGAACCAGTCCCGTAAGGCGGTCAGCCGCGTTGGCACCCAGCCATTGTCCGATCATCCCGCCAAGCGAAAGCCCCAGGAAAGAAAACTTCGGTATCTGAAGCGCGTCGGCGAGGGCAAGAACATCGCGCCCCAAGCGCTCCATCGTGTATTCGCCGGGAGAAGCATCGGAGGCCCCCAGGCCGCGTGTGTCGTATCGCAGAATGCGGAACAGCGGCAGCAGATCCGGTATCTGAAGAGTCCACATTCCGATGTCGGTGCCCAGAGCATTGGACAAAATCAGAACCGGATTCTGATCGTTTCCCTCAATCTGGTAGGACAGCCGCGTACCGTCGATGGTGATCACCGGCATGGCGTTTCCAGTATATATGCGCCATCTCGAATCTGTCGTCCGTGGCCTCGCTTCCGAACCGGAAGCTTTCAGCGCGGTTCGCTTGGGGAAATCGCGCTGCGCAGAACTCAAAGTCGCTGTTATTTTTCAAACTTTTAATCCGTTGTTAACCAGCGCCTCCTCCGCCTATGAAATTCTCAGCCGCCCTTAAGGAGGGGAAACATAGTGAAGAAAGCGCTTATTGCAGGTTTGCTTGTTTCAGCAGTGACTATCGGTTTTGCCGTGAAATCATCGGCGAATGACGATTGGGACCGTTTCCGGAGATTCGAGTTCCGGCCGGGCACCCTCGTGCTTAGCCGCAGCGTCTACGAAGGGACCGCTTCAACCGTCACCATCGGGCAAACGCTGCCGCCCGGATGCGTCGCCACGACGGTGGTTCTTCCCACTACTACGACTCCTCCGGGAACGACGAACGTGTCGGTCGCCTGCGGGAAAGCGTCCGACAACGGTGAGTATCCCAATCTTTCCGACACGCACAATGTGTGGAACAACGATGGTCCGGATGGCAGTTTCGGCGTCACTTCGCCCATATTTCTCGACAACATCACGACCGACGGACATCTTATCGACACTCTCGCGATTCCCAGCGACCAGATCGTTACCAGCTTCAGTTCGAAATCGGAGCTGGCCTTAAACCGTTCCCTGGACAAGAAGTCGATAACGTTCGTGGGTTATCGCGGGGGCACCGGATTTGTAACCGGGCCCAATCAGCTCGACGTATCCAATTCAAATACACCGGGTGTTGTCGACCCCAGCAATCCGGTTGTCTCGCAGTACTACAGGTCCGTGGCAGAAGTGGATGCCGACGGGCATGTCCAGATCACCGAAGGCAACGCGTACAGCGGCAACAACGGCCGTGCGGCCATCAAGGGGGACTCGCTGTATTACCTCGTGGGGAATGACAACAATGGCGGCCTCTCGTCGAAGTCCGAGAAACCCGTACAGGCCGGACTTACAGACACGCAGGTCGGAATCAATCTGGTTACTTCCACAGGCGCCGAACTTCTCGTGCCGGGTCAGGCCCCGCCAATTCCCCCGTTCATCAACATGATTGGCGACTTCGCGGTCACGAGTGTCGGCTACACCACCGCGGACAAGCCGGGGAAGGACAATAACTTTCGCGGCCTGACGATTTTCAACCACACCATGTACGTCACCAAGGGCAGCGGCGGGAACGGAATCAACACCGTGTATCAGGTGGGCAAGGCTGGACAGCTCCCGAGCGGCAGCACCGCGACTCTGGAGGGCCTGCCGATCACGATCCTGCCGGGCTTTCCCACGTCGCTGGCGAGCGGAGTGGATCAGAACAACAAGCCGGTTCCCGTGATGTTTCCCTTCGGGATCTGGTTCGCAAACTCCAATACCCTCTATGTTTGCGACGAAGGCGACGGGACCCTGTTGAAAACGCCGGTCAACGGCAACGTGGCCGACGCTTCGGCCCTGGCTAGCGCGGGAGTCCAGAAGTGGGTGCTTTCCAACGGCACCTGGAAGATGGTGTACGTTTTACAGAACGGCCTAAATATTGGCGTTCCCTACGGGGTTACAAACTACCCGGCCGCGCTGAGTCCGGCCACGGACGGCTGCCGCAACATTACCGGGCGTCATAATGGCGACGGCACCGTCACCATTTACGCCGTCACGTCCACCATCAGCGCGAACGGCGATCAGGGAGCCGACCCGAACAAACTTGTCAAGGTTACCGACGTGCTCAACGCAGCCACGGTGCCGACAGGCGACGGCGATCACGACCGGGATGACTCGTGGGAGAAGTTTGTCACCCTCCGCACGGCTCGCGCCGGTGAAGTGTTCCGTGGCATATCGTTTGCACCCGTGGATCGGGATTTCGATGACCGCGACGGCTGGGACGATCACGACGGAAGAAGATAAAGGCAAAGACACAAGTGGTGGGGCGCAGCCGTCACGCGGCGGCTGCGCCTTTTTTTCGTAACAACGGGCTGCCCCAGTTTCACCTCCTCAAGCCGGCATTCCTGCACAAAACCAAAGGTGGATTGAAAACTGCGCTCTTTGGCATATACTCCGCCGATGAGCGAATCAAAAACGAGTCAATTTCCCTTCGCCGCGGAGTACCCAATGCTTCTGCCACGCCGATTATTCGTGCTTGCATTGCTCGCCGCGCTTCTGATGCCGGCTCTCGCAGGCGCTAAGAATTCCAGTGGCAAGAGTTACCTGGTCTACATCGGCACGTACACACACACGGCCAGCAAAGGGATCTACGCCTATCGTTTCACGCCCGCCACGGGAGACATCGTTCCGCTGGGCGTTGTCGCCGAAACCGCTCACCCGTCCTATCTGATCGTGCACCCCAACCATCGCTTTCTTTACGCCGTGAACGAGCACGAAACCGCCACCGAGTCCGGGAACACGATCACGGCCTTCGCGATGGACACCAAAACCGGGAAGCTTACGTTTTTGAACCGGGTCTCTTCGAAGGGCGTTGGCCCATGCCACATTGCCATCGACAAGACCGGGAAAATTCTCGTCGCAGCAAACTTCGGGAGCGGAAGCGTCGCCGCGTTCCCGATCCATAGCGACGGCAAATTGGGCGATGCGTCTGCCTTCATTCAACACCAGGGCTCGAGCATTGACCCGGAGCGCCAGGCGGGTCCGCACGCTCACTGTGTGGTTTTCTCGCCGGACAATCGCTTCGTTATCGTCGCCGACCGCGGCCTCGACAAGGTCTTCGTCTACCGCCTCAACCTCTCGACCGGTTCGCTCGATCCGAACGATCCGCCGTTCATTGTTTTGCATCCCGGGTGGGGACCGCGCCACCTCGCGTTTCATCCCAACGGTAAGTATTTATACGTAGTCAGCGAAATGGGATCACGGCTGACCACCCTCGATTACGACGCCGCAGACGGCGCGCTGAAGGAAGTCCAGAGCGTTTCCGCGTTGCCGGACGGCTTTACGGGCCGCAATGTCTCCGCGGAGGTCCAGGTGGATCGTGCGGGCAGGTTCGTCTACGGCTCCAATCGCGGGGACAACAGCATCGGCGTGTTCGCCATCGACGCAAACACTGGAACGCTCACGCTCGTCGAACACGTTTCCACGCAGGGCAAGACGCCGCGCAACTTCTCGCTCGACCCCACCGGCGCCTACCTCTTCGCCGCCAACCAGGATTCCGCCAACATCGTAATCTTCCGCGTCGATCAATCCACAGGAAAGTTGACGCCCACGGGAAAGGTTCTCACCGACGCAACCGAACCAACCTGCGTCCTCTTTGTGGCGGCAAAATGAGAGATCGGTTGGCCGAGCCGAATCTGTAATAGTGTACAAGTAGTTATGGCGCTATAATGCGTGAACTTAATGGCCCGGTAGAGTTGTCCCAACGTTCTGCAGAAGGCGCGAGGAGGCGGACATGGGAATACAGATGTCTGCGCGGAAATCCGGAACTGTTACGATCCTGGATGTGCGGGGCCGCATCGTGATCGGTGACAACAGCGATTCCTTCAGGGCTGAGCTGCGCAAGCTTGCCGAGAGCGCGCCGTGCGATGTTCTCGTCAATCTCGCGGGAGTCACGGGGGTGGATAGCTCGGGAATCAGTGCTCTGGTGCAATCGTTTGTCACTCTGAAGCGCGACGGCGGAAGCCTGAAAATCCTCAATCCCACGGGATCCGTCCGCGAAGTCTTGGAGTTAACGGGCTTAATTAAGTGCCTTCCCACTTATACGGATGAGGCAATTGCACTCGAGAGCTTCCGCCGTAGCTCCGCCCACGCATAACGTGACGATCTGTTGACCGCATCGAATCACTAAGAGATTTAAAGTAGCAGTTCACCTCCCCGATGAGCGCGCGTTAATCAGGCACTGCGCTACGATCAAGGTTGGTTTTTGAAACGATGCGCCGTATGTATGATCGGTAAAGGGTATCCGCTAACTGAAAGAAAAGATTGGTGGGCCTGGGTAGACTTGAACTACCGACCTCACCCTTATCAGGGGTGCGCTCTAGCCACCTGAGCTACAGGCCCAACTACAGCGGTGTGTGGCTGCTTTGC
Source organism: uncultured Acidobacteriaceae bacterium (assembly GCA_964600355.1). Taxonomy (GTDB): domain Bacteria; phylum Acidobacteriota; class Terriglobia; order Acidiferrales; family UBA7541; genus Palsa-295. Next base: position 2,603 of record CAZRKW010000080.1, on the reverse strand, counting down.
AACCCCACAAGTTTACGACGGGATGGGAGCATCCGCAACTCCGGATAAGCTTTGCGAATGCGCCGCTTCGCTGAAAGCACGCCGATTTTGTGACACAGGCACTCTTGCATGTGCGGTCAGGAGGACACAGCCAAGAGCGGCTGTGCCACCAAAACGCCGCTGGTCCGACAGCATAAACCAGTCCGTCGGCCAGTATCTTGTTGCCGCTCTGCAGATCTATCTTTTGCCTTCGACGGCAGTGATGCAGGAATCGAGTGTGGCGACCGCAAATTCGGCCTGTTCGTCGTCGATCATCAGCGGTGGGGCGATGCGAATGGTGCTTTCTCCGGCTCCCAAAAGCAGCAAGCCCTTCTGAAAGGCCATCTGAACCACACGATTGCGGAGGTCGGGCGCCTTTTCCTTCGTGTCCTGATCATGCACCAATTCAACGCCAACCATCAGGCCGCGTCCGCGGACGTCTCCGACGATACGGTGCCGTTTCCGCCAGTCCGCCGTGTGGCGGATGATATAAGCGCCCATGCGCTGGGCGTTGGCGATATAAACCCGCTCGAGCAGAGTGAGCGTAGCCAGAGACGCGGCAATCGATACCGGATTCCCGCCGAATGTGGAGGCGTGCGCGCCAGGTTCCCAGTCCATCACGTCTGCGCGCGCAACCACGGCGCTTAGTGGCATCCCCGAGGCGATTCCCTTCGCGGTGCACAGAATGTCGGGCTCGACGCCGGAGCGGTCGATCGCCCACCAGCTTCCCGTCCGTCCCATCCCGGATTGGACCTCATCGGCAATCAGCAGGATGTCGTGCTCGCGACACAAACGCTGCAGCCCGAGCAGGAATTCATCCGGCGCGGGAAGGTACCCGCCTTCCCCCTGAATTGGCTCGATGAAGATACCCGCGACGTCGCTCGGATCCACAACGCGGCGGAAGAGCTCGTCTTCGATATAAGCCAGAGCGTCCTCGGACGCATGTTCGGGGCGAATGCCTGCAGATCCTCGATACGTGTTCGGGTAATGCGCATGGAAAACACCGGGGACAAGTGACCCGAAACCCTTGCGCTGGATGGACTTACTGGCCGTCAGGGAAAGAGCGCCCATCGTGCGCCCATGAAAAGAGCCATAAAATGAGATGAACTTCTCGCGCTTCGTACGGTGGCGGGCGAGCTTCATAGCTGCTTCGATTGCTTCTGTTCCCGAGTTGCCAAAGATAACCTTCTTGCGATCCTTGCCCGGGGTGATGGCAACGAGCTTCTCGGCCAGATCGACCATACCGGGATAGTAGAAGTCCGTACAGGACATGTGAATCAGGTGGGCGGCCTGCTTCTGGATGGCAGCCACTACGTCCGGGTGGCAATGCCCCGTGGCTACAACGGCGATTCCGGCAGCAAAGTCGAGAAAGGTGTTGCCGTCGACATCCTCGACCATCGCGCCGCGGCCGACGTTCGCAACTAGTGGATAATCACGGGTATACGAGGGGGACACGACCTTGTGGTCGCGTTCCACGATTTCCTTGGCCTTCGGGCCGGGCAGCTTGGTGACAAGCTGGGGCAGCTTGGACTGGTTCAATGTGGTGGTCACCGGCGTCGTTGAAACTCCAAGCATCTCATCTTTTAGATGCGGATTTGCCTCTCCGGGAATGCCGCGTGCCGCATGTATAAATCGAGCGGTTTGTTTAGAGATTCCTGTCTAGGCGAAAATCAGTCGAAGCGGTGCCGCCGAAGCGCTCACCTATACTTCCAGCGTACGCTGCCATCCTTCGTATCCTCCACAAGGATACCAGAATCTGCAAGTAACTGACGTATCTCGTCAGACCGCTTGAAATCACGCCGCCGCTTTGCGCCGATCCGTTCTTCTACTAGGGCTTCCACCTGAGCGGAGGTCATCTTCGGCTCGGCCGCACCGAAGCCCAGCTTCCGAAGCTTCTCGGCATCGTCGTCGGCCAACACCGCGAGGATTGCGTCGAACTTTTCCATGGCGGCGAGGACGCGCAAGGCGTCCTGTTGGAGGAACGTGCCGGCATCCATGGCCGTGTTGACGTCGCGAACGAGTTCGAAAACCGCGGCGGTGGCGATGGCGGTATTCACGTCATCGGCTAGCCCGGCGCCAAAGTTCTTCTCGGCTTGCTCCACGCGCTTGACCATTTCAGGAACCGAGCCCGGAGGGAATTGCGCGGTCTTCAGCCGCACCACAAAATTGCGCAGGCGCTCGATGGAGCTTTCCGCCGCTTTCAAGGCGTCTTCGGTGAAATTGAGCTGGCGGCGATAGGGAACGGAGAGCAGTGCGTAGCGGATCGTGGAGGGTTTCTGCCCCCTAGCGAAGAGGTCCCGCAGCGTGTAGAAGTTGCCCAGGGACTTGGACATCTTCTGCCCGTCGATGATCAGGTGTTCGGCGTGCACCCAGTGACGCACGAAGGGGTGACCCGTCGCACCTTCACTTTGCGCGATTTCATTCTCGTGATGCGGGAATGTGAGGTCCACGCCGCCGGTGTGGATATCGAGCGTTTCGCCGAGATACTTCATGGCCATGGCGGAGCACTCCACGTGCCAGCCCGGGCGCCCGGGGCCGATGCGCGTCTCCCAGAAATGCTCGCCCGGCTTGGGAGCCTTCCACAA
>CAZRKW010000079.1:0-15614 GCA_964600355.1 uncultured Acidobacteriaceae bacterium | reverse complement strand
GTTTCACGGCTTCCTTGGTGGTGAGCAGCAGGCCGAGCACGTTCAGATTGAACTGGCGGTGGAAAAGATCTTCGGTGGTTCCTTCGAGCGGCGCGAATTCGTAGATGCCGGCATTGTTTACGAGAATATTAAGTTTTCCGTAGGCCTTTTTTGTTGTTTCGAAGAGCCGCGTGATGTCGGCCTGTTTCGAGACGTCCCCCTGGACGGCGATGGCTTTGCCTCCATTGGCGACGATCTGTTGTACGACGCGATCCGCGCCTTCCCTGCTCGATGAATAATTCACCACGACCGACGCGCCTTCGGCGCCGAGCGCCTTGGCAATTCCCGCGCCGATCCCCTTCGATGCTCCGGTGACAACTGCAACCTGACCCGTAAGTTTGCCCATGCTGATTCTCCGTTTCCCTGTGATCCCTCAGACTTGATATTTCGACGTGCCCTTAGTGGATGTGGAGAAGCGGGTGAGGGATTCGGGAAAAAGGGCGCTCCATTCTGCCGCCGACGGCTTTGATTCTGAGACGACAGCCTCAGCGGATATTGGCAAACGGATTCTGAATTAGAATTCCTGCAATCCTTTGCCGGGGATTCAAATCCTCCGAGAGAATGCGACTGGCGCCGATTTTTGAGGCGCATGAAACGATCAGGGCGTCCCAAAACCCGATTCGTAACTCGTCCTCGATTCGAAATGCCATGGCAATTTCAGCAGGAGTGGTTTCCGCGGACCAAATCGCATAGTTGTTCACCACAAGGCGGGCCATGTCCTTTTTCAGAGGGCGAGTGATTTTTCGCGTGGCGTTCACATAGAATTCCTGCAACACCTGCAGGCTAAGAACGCCGGTTCGCTCGCTCCAAAGGTCGCGGAGCAGCGCCTTGGCAATTTCATGTTTCTTGCCTGCATCGACGTCATGCGCATAGATCAAGACGTTCGTGTCGACGAACGTCTTACCGCTCATGGAGTTCATCGCGGCTTGCTCCGATTACACCGCCCAGGTGAAAACCACGGTCGAGCAAGGCCACTGCCTGCCGCTCCGCCCTTTCGTAGGCTTCTTCCTCCCCTACGAGGATCTCAATCTGCTGGGCCAGGAGCCCGCTGATGGACGTGGAACGCCGCGCGGCGACGATCCTGGCCTTTTGGATTGTTTTCCGATCGAGGCTGATTGTCACATTCTGCTTTCCGTCTCTCTTAGGACTCGCCATGATGCCTCCCTCAGCTAATTTTCCTGTATAGCACGTATTTTACGTGTAGCACGTATCATGCGTGTAGCCAAGTCTGAACCTAGCGTAACGAAGAGAGGAAAGACCGACCCTTGCAAGGCAAAGGGTCGGGCACCCGAAAACCCAGATTGGGCTTTGCCGGTGATCCGAATGATTTCGCTCTGGCTACCGCGTCTTTAACACCGAATTCCGCAGTGCTAGTTCACGACCAAGGGCTTGGATTCTGAGACGCCGCCGCCTTCGCCGGGCATGGGGATGGGCCAGGCTGTGGTCACCGTTACGCCGTAGGTTCCGGCGGTTGGCAGGCTGGCGGCTGGGATTGTGGCGTGGAGTTCGTTGGGGCTTACGAAGGAGGTTTTTACCGGGCGGCCGTTCACGCAGACTAGAGATGTTCTGTTGAAGGCGGCGCCTTTCACTACCAGTTCTACCGGGCCGCCGCCGTGGACCGCTGCGGAGCTGCTGGTGACGCTGGTTAGCGTGGGGGCGTCCGCCGTGGAAGAAGATGTGCCGGTGTCGTCGGTGGAGCGCCAGAAATCGGGGTGGTAGTCGTGGTGGTAGCGGCCGTCGAGCACTTCCCCGTCCTTGATGACCGTGTGGATTTTTTCAAGGTTGGCGATATTGCTCAGCGGATTGGCGTCGAGGATGACCACGTCGCCGTCGAGGCCCGGCTTCAGCGTGCCTACCTTATCGGCCTGGCGGAAAAAGTCCGCCGGATTCTTCGTGACCGTCTCTAGAGCCTGCATGGGCGTGAGGCCTGCGTCTACGAAGACGCGTACTTCCTGCAGAAGGCTTGTGCCGGGCACCAGGGCTGAGCCGCCGGTGTCTGTGCCGCCGATCAGCTGGCCGCCGGCCTTGTTGAAGCGGCGCACGAATTCCTGGGCGTTCTTGTAGCCGCGCTGGGCTTCGGCGAGTTCATTGGACTCGAGCGTTTCGACGTACGGGTAGAATCCCACGGTTCCCGAATAGCTGCGGGTCTTGTGCCAGAACGTCATCGAGCTGACCACGTTGCCGAGCGGAACGTAGCGAAGCTCGGGGTTCATGTACAGATTGTAATTGGTCAGTTCGAACTCGTGCGCCTCGGGCAACACGGCGGGGTGTTCGTTCGCGAGCAGCGGATTGAGATGCGCGTGGTGCTGGACCATGAAGCTGACCAGCGCGTCCATCTTGCTTTCTTCCATGTAGGCATAGGGATTCTGAAGGCGGCCCTCGCCGAATTTCTTTTTGTTTTCGGGGGTCATCAGCGTGGCGCTGAGTCCCCAGAGGTGGGTTATGCCGTCGTAGCCATTGCCGACCGAGGTGTAGATGTCGGTGGTGTGGCCTAGCACGGTGCGATTGGCTTTGTGGGCTTCGTCGGCTATGGCGGCGATTTCCTCGGCAGTGAGATTGTCGGAGGTGACTTTGATCTGGTCCACGCCCTTGGCGATGAGGGCTTTGGCAGCGGCGCGTCCCCAGGCTGGACCGATACGCGATGGATCGATCTTGGTGCTGGCAGGAGTGCCGGCGTCGGAAAGATAGGACGGCGCGAAGTTGCCGCCGGGGCGGTTGATCGCGAGACCCGCTACGAAGATGCGCGGCATTTTCACGCGGCCCTCGCGCTCGGCCTGGCGCACGCCGAGAATCCAGTCGGTGTCGTCGCCGAGATCGAATACCGTGGTGATGCCGTGGTTGAGGAGCAGCTCGCCCATCCAGGAGCGGTAGTGCACGTGGCTGTCGGTGAGTCCGGGGATCACGAATTTTCCCTTGGCGTCGATCACGCGCGCCCCCGCTGGAATGCGCACGTTCGCGCGCGGGCCTGCGCTTGTGATTTTACCGTTCTCGATGATTACGACGCCGTCGGGCACGGGGGCGGCGCCGGTGCCGTCGATGAGCGTGCCACCCTCGACGACCAGCGCGCCGGTCTGCTGCGCCATGGCTCGCGGCAGGATCGCGATTGACGAGCCGATGAGTGTGAACAGCCCGGTGAATGCCAGAGCAGCCGCGATTACGACCGACTTTCGACTCATCTGATCGCCTCCATGAAGGACGCTGTTGTGCAGGACTCACCGGCAGGCCTCCACGGGCCGCCGGAGCGGTTAGAAAATACCATTCTTTCAGGGGCTCTTCACAAATTTCCGAGAAGGCGGGCGAATGTGCGCGCCAGCGGATCGGCGTTGTGCGGGCGATTCAGTGAAGCGTATACTGCGCCAGCCGAATTTCGGGCGCTCGAAAAGGATCGATGTCCTACATGAACCGAATTGTCCGTTGCGGTGTTCGCGCTGGAGCAATCAGCTTATTTGCCCTTATCTGCTCGGCGACCGTTCGGTCGGCCCCATGCATTACTGCGACTCCCGAATGCACGGAATGGATTTCCGTGGCGGGCCAGACAGGCCGGCTGCTGGTCTACCGATCATATCCGCTGGACTCGCGCAACGATGCCATTACGCGCGCGTTTATTCTGATCCATGGCGGTACACGCGATGTGGATAATTCTTACCGTTCGGCCCTCGCCGCGGGTTTCCTCGCCGATGCGCTCGGCGACACGGTGATCATTTCGCCGCGCTTCGCTTCGGGCGGGGGCAGCAGGGACGGCAGCGATTGCAAGGATGCGATGGCGGCCGGGGAAATCAGCTGGGTCTGCGACCTGAAGAATCCCGACAGCTGGCGCTCGGGCGGTCCGGCCATCGGCAACGACAAGCTCACGTCGTTCGACCTGATGGACGAAATTCTGCGCGAGCTGGCGCGCAAGGCGGTTTTCCCGAACTTGAAAGCGATCGTGGTGGCGGGACATTCGGCCGGCGGGCAGTTCGTCACGCGCTACCAGATGGCGAATCAGCTTCACGAGACGCTGGGCGTTGCCATTTCGTATATCGTTTCGAATGCTTCCGGTGCTTATCTGGACCCACTGCGCCCCACACCGGCTGCGTATCCGGTGAACGCGTCCGCTCCAGGCTATATTGCGCCTCCGCCGTCGGCGGCCTTTGCGCCGTTTGCGGATGCGCGCAACTGCGCGAACTACGACAACTGGCCCTACGGCCTGAACCATCGCACGGGCTACCCCGCTCGACTGAGCGATGACCAGTTAAAGAAACAGATCGCCAGCCGGCCCGCCATTTATCTGCTGGGGGAATATGACGTGCTGCCGCTCGCAGGGTTTGACGCTTCGTGCCCGGCGATGGCGCAAGGCCCCACGCGCCTGGCCCGCGGCCTCGCTTACCAGAAATATCTCAACGAAAATTACGGCGCGCACCACAAAGCCGTCGTGGTGCCGGTGTGCGGCCACAATGCCCGGTGCATGTTCACGGCGGACGTCACTCTGCCGCTGGCCTTTCCGAAGCCGTAACGCGTGCGCAGGCGGGGCAGCTACTGTGGCTTTTTTCCGGCGCCGGCCGTCCTGCGGTTCTGATCGACGACCGCGCCCTCGATGGTGGCGGAGATTTCCTGCATTTGGGCGATGGTTTTGGTCATGGTGTCGATGGCGGTGGCGGTGCGCGCGGCCTGCTCCCTCATGGCCGCGATTTCGCGCGAGATTCCGTCGGTGGCATCGGCCGTTTGCTGCGCCAGCTCTTTGACTTCGCGTGCGACCACTTCAAATCCCAGGCCGGCTTCGTTGGCGTGGCTCGCCTCGATCTTGGCATTGAGCGCGAGGAGCTTGGTCTGCCAGGCGATCTGCGAAATCAATTTCACCACTCCGCCGATTCTTTCGGACGCTTCGCTGAGATTCTTCACGACGGCGGTGGCCTCGCTCGCTTCGCGCACCGCTCCCTGCGCGATGGCGGCGGAGTCGGAGACGAGGCGCTCGACTTTTTTGAGGGAGGCGGCGTTTCGCGCCATCGTTTCGGTGGCCTCGTTGATCAATTGCGACTTGTGGGCGAACGTCCCGCGCATGCCGCGCAGCAGAACGCGCCGGAAGAACTTTCCCTGGCTGGCGTGCTCGAGCGCCGCGCCGGCTTCGCGCAAGAACGCGTCGGTCATGTCGAGAAGGTGATTGATGGAACGGCCCAGCGTGCGGAGTTTGTCTGAGCTGTCGCAGTGGAGGAGGCGGACTTCCAGGTTTCCATTCGCCGCTTCGGAGGTTAAATCAACGACGCGCTCGAAAATTCCGCGGTAGAGTTCCACCTCGGCTTGCAATTCCTGGAGGAGTTTGGAATTGCGGGAGTCCTCAGCCTGATCGGAAATCGCTTCACGCCCTTCCTGAGCTCCCGGCACTTTCCCGGGAGCCGGTTCCAGCGCCGTTCGGGAACGGCCGGTGCTGATCTGCATTCTCTGCGTCTCCTTCTGGCTCCGCCGGATTCGAGCCTTTCATTTCTGCGCGAACAGCTCCTTGATGAAGTTCGTCACGCTTTTCAGGTTCTTTTCCACTTCCGGAGTGAGCGTGCCGACCCATTCCTGAATCCGGCCGTCGATAATTTCCCAGGGCGCACCCGCCTCTTTCTGCCGCAGCGCGACTGGGACTTTGTTGCCGCCGACGGCGATGGTGAACCGGACCTCTTCATGCAGCGCCGGGCCGATCGTCTCTTCGATGCGACCCACGCGTTCCTTCTCGATCTGGACGCGGAGGCATTCCTGCGCCAGCGTGGAAGCGAAGTAGCCCGGCTGCCGCAGCTTTTCTTCTTCCACCTGCGTGATGATCGAGCCCTGCATCGGGTTCCGTACTACGAAGGGTCCGCCGGCGATCTTGCCGACGATTTCCACCTTGAAGAGCGACGTGCGGCGGCTTACCGACGCATACAAGCGCGTATTCACGTGAAGCGTGCCGGCGCCGAGATCCACGGTGTAGACATGTTCGTGCGACTGGCCTCTGGCGATCAGGGAAAAGCTCGAATCCCGCAGCAGAGCCGACGCCAGGTGCATCCCGCTCAGCATTACCGCGTTCGCGCGATTCTCCCCGTGGCTCGAAAGGCGCTCGACCATGTCGTAGGCCTCGCGCGTCGCGTCGAGGAGCGGAACGAAGAGCATGTCGGGATCGCCAAACGACCGCGTGTAGAGGATCTGGGGAAAGTTCACGATCTCCACACCCGCCGGACCTCCGGTCCCACTTTTTGCGTGGGGTGCGGCGTCCTCGGCGGCCTTGCCCGGACTGATCACGGTGTGGTGAGCGCTCATGAATCCGTGTCTCGCTGCGCTTGCTCGGTGCCCGTGGATTGCTCGCGCTCGAGGGACGCGAGAGTTTCGGCGCTCCATACTTTTTCGTCATCCATTTTCCATGCGCCCACCACCCAGCCATCGTCCTCGGGGGTGACGCGCACTACCTGAAACAACGATTTGGTCGATGACATGGCCGATGACATGGTCAAGGGCGCAGTCTCGGAGCTTGCGGGGACAACGCGCAGAGCGACGATGTCGTCCTTCTTCAACTCCACGGGGATTTTGAATCCGCAGCCCCACTGGCTCACGTCCAGGGTAAACGTGCGCTCGTGAAACGGCTGGCCCTCGCGGCTGATGCCGCTCACTTCAATCGCGATCGGGACGCTGTAGCGGGCCTCGCGGCGCTCGTGCAGGTGCACAGTGGCCATGCGAGAGTCGCGCTCGTCCTCCTGCTCATCCTGCCGGCTCATATCCACTCCGCCCATCGAAATGACAACCAGAAAGAAGAGGAACGCGCACGTCCCCGCTCGGCTTCCCTCTACGAATACACACATCGGCTGCACTTAGCTGGGCTTGAACGGCGAACGCCAAATCTGTCGTGTGGGGGAATATCAAGGAGCGGACGGAAAAGCAACGGGCGAAAGGATCTTCTTAATAAGCTCTAATCTGGATTCGGATGAGGAATGCTCACAATGACAGCTTAAAAAACCAACTGCGATGTGACGACGGGATGACAACGAAACGCAGAGAGACGCCCGGGGTTTCCTTCAAATCTTCCAATCGGGCGTAGCGACGTAGGCCCGGGTGATGTCCGCAACCGTGCGCGTGCCGCAGTTGCCCATGGCCATCTTCAATTCTGCTTGCAGGATTTCGAGTACGCGATCGACGCCCGCCTGCCCGAACGATCCCAGTCCCCACAGAATCGGGCGGCCGACTCCTACCGCCGTGGCGCCGAGCGCGAGCGCCTTGAACACGTCGGTGCCGCGGCGAAAGCCTCCATCGACAAACACGGGAATGCGCCCCTTCACTTCCGCGACAACTTCCGGAAGGGCTTCGATGGTGGCGCGGCCTGTCTCGACCGAGCGCGCGCCGTGGTTGGACACGAGAATCCCGTCGATGCCGTGCTCGATGCACAGCCGCGCGTCTTCGCGCGTCTCCATTCCCTTCATGATGAACTTACCCTTCCAGGTTTTCCTTATGCGATCGGCGAAGGCCCAGTCGAAGGGGAGGCGCGCGCCGGTGGTGGGAAGGCCGTCGCGCATGGGGTGATCGGTGGAGGCTACGTCACCGTTGGTCACTTTATGGCAGGAGTTGCAGCGGGTCATGTCTTTCGGGAGAGAGCGCATGTAGGTTTCGCTGTTGCGCCCTACCTGGTCCACCGTGAGCGCGATCACCGTGCATCCTGCGGCTTCTACGCGCCGCAGCATTTGTTCGCAGGCTTCCCAGATCAACGGCGCATAGAGCTGGTACCACACCGGCCGGCCGTGCGCGGCGTTCACTTCTTCCACCGAGATCGACGTGCCGGTGGAGAGAAACTGCAACGCGCCGCGTGCTTTGGTTGCGCGCGCGATGGCGAGTTCGCCTTCGGGATTGAATGTCTTTGCGCCTCCGGTGGGGCAGGCGAAGATCGGGCTATCGTAGGCGGCGCCGAAAAGATTGACGCGCGTGTCCACTTTGGTCGCGTCATGCAGGCGGCGCGGGCGCAATTCGATGTGCTGGAAGGCTTCGCGGTTGGCGCGGAGAGTTACATCGTCGTCCACGCCGCTTCTCACAAACGCCCAGTGGCCGGGTTCCATCCGGCGATGCGCGGCGTCTTCGAAATCGAAGACGTCGAGGGCCGCGGCGGGATTGGCGATGCCGCCGGACGGCTGCTCTTGCGGGCTTCGTGCGAGTGCGTCCTGGGGCAGAAAAACCGCCACGCCCCCAAGGGAAGCCACGTACGGGCTGGCGGCCAGAAATTTCAGGAATTCGCGCCGGGGATTCTGTTCGCTCACGATGGCGGGGAGTGTAGCGCTCCGAGGGCGATTGTCAAGGATTGTCGGGGGAGCACTATATCAACTGCGAAGGGAGAGATCCCTCGTCGCTTCGCTCTGTCGGGATGACAACGAAAAAAATGGCGCGAGCAAAACCAAAAGAAAGACCCACCCTTAAATTCGAAGGGTGGGGCACCCGTAACGGCAACGGCACTGCATCGAGGATTGCGTCGGAACGCTCGGGGTTGCTAGACAAGCTGCTTTAGGGCGGCCTTTACGCGTTCGGGGTTTAGCGGAAGCTCGCGGATTCGGACGCCGGTGGCGTCGAACACGGCGTTGGCTATGGCGGGCGCCACTGTGGTGATGGCGAGCTCGCCGGCGCCGGTGGCGTTTTCGGTGGGGCGATTGATCATCACTACTTGAACTGTGGGGATGGGAAAGCCGAGGGGGTAGGTGCGATAGGTTCCCCAGTCGACCGAGGTGATCTTGTGATCGTCCCAGGTGACTTCCTCAAAAAGGGCGCGGCTTACGCCCTGTAGCGTGCCGCCTTCGGTCTGATTTCGGAGTCCTTCGGGGTTGGAGATTGGGCCGCAATCGACGCACACGAAAACGCGCTGCACGCGGATGACGCCGGTGGCCGGCTCGACTTCCACTTCGGCGACCAGGGAGGCGTAGCCGTTCTCGCCTTCGTAGGCAACGCAGGAAATGCCGCGGCCCGTGAGGATCGCAGCGCGGTTGGTGGCACGTTTGGGAGACGGGCGCGCATCCCAGTTTGCGGCGCTCGCCGCGCCCTTCACCACGTCTCGCAATCGGGCATGACTGAGGTGCCGCAGGCGGTATTCCACCGGATCGACTTTTGCTTTCGACGCTAGCTCGTCGAGGAACGATTCGTGCGCGAAGGTGTTCTGGAAGCGCTCCGGCGAACGCAGCGGACCGGTAAAGAAGGGCGAGACGACGTTGTGAATGAGCACGCGCTCGCCGCGGATGCTTCCCGTGCCACCGGGCTGGCCTTCGATCACGCCCGCAAGATAGGATGGGATTCCGTTGCTGTTGTTGTTGTAGCGTGTCGGAGCTGGAGCGGGCGACTGCGCCGCAAATGGCTCAGGCTGAAAGCCAGCGAGAAATCCGGTTACCACATTTCCGGGCCGCTCCATGCCGGGACGATTCCCCAGTACAGGCACCCAGGATTCGTGATCCCAGGCGGCGATGTTGCCTTGCGCGTCGAGCGCGGCGCGTTCATCCATCACAAACGCCATTCCGTAATTTTCCCAGGCCATTTCATCCTGTCGCGTCAACTGCACACGCACCGGCTTGCCTACCGCCTGAGACAGGATTGCCGCATCGTAGGTGACTGGATCGGCGCCGTTGTTTCCGTAGCATCCCGAGCCGCGCGTGAAGATTACGCGCACGTTTTCGGGCTTGAGTCCCAGCACCATGGCGGAAGTGTTGCGCATGAACCAGCAGCCCTGCGTCGCGGACCAGAGCGTCGCAGTTTCGCCGCGCACGTCGGCCACCGCGCAGGAACTTCCCATCGAGCCGTGCATCTGGTAGGGATGATGATAGGTGGCCTTCACTACCGTGGCGGCTTGGGTGAATTTTTCGTCGATGTCTTTCGAGTCGACTAGCAGCGTGTCGCGCGTGGGCTGCTGCGCGCGCAAGTGATCGTAGAAAGTGGCCTGGGGCGGTAGCGGGGGGCCCGGCGTCCAGTTGACCCTTAAGATATACGCGGCCTGTACGGCCTGCCAGAGCTTCTGCGCGACGACTCCGACGAAGCTTCCCTTCACCACTACTTTCACTACGCCCGGGACGCCGCGGATCGAATCTTCGTCGACGCTCACTAGCGTCGCGCCCACGCCCGGCGGGCGGACGACGCTTCCATATAGCATCCCCGGCACGCGCACGTTGTGAACAAACTGGAAGCGCGCCGTCACGATGGCGGGAATATCCGCGCGCGGCACGGGTTTGCCGAGGACAGTCCACTCGCTTGCGGGCTTTCGCTGCGCATTCTTATCGAGGGCGAGATTGAATTTCTGCCCGCCGAGCAGGTCCTGATAGGTGACCTTGCGGGACGAATCCGTTTTCAGCGCGATTGCGCCGTCTGCGGCGGCGAGCTGGCCGGCCGGCGCGCCGAGACGGTCCGACGCGAGGCGCAAAAGCGCTTCGCGCGCGGTCGCTGCGGCCTGCGCCAGATTGCTGTGGTTGAAATTTGCCGGGTGCGACTGGCTTCCGGACGTGTAGCCCTGATCGGGAGTGAAAGCCGTGTCGCAGGCAATCAGCTTCACTCGTTCGAGCGGCACGCACAGCTCTTCGGCAACGAGTTGCGTTTGCGCGGTGCCAATCCCCTGCCCCAGCTCCGCCTTGCCGGTGTAGGCGGTCACCGTGCCATCGCCCCCGATGGCGATCCACGAATCCAGCTGGTTGGGGCGCGGCCGGTAGGAGGAAACGCCTTGCGCATCCTGCGCGAACGCGGGAACCGCCCCAGTGGCGAGGTCGAACGCGCTGAAGCAGACAATCAGCGCTCCGGATTCCTTCAGGAAACTCCGGCGCGAGAGTCCTGAGCGCTTCAATGCCTCCCGGGCGCCGGAAGTCATTTCCATTTCAGATTCACCGTTGCGGAGGTCTTCGCTCACGTCGTCGACGTCATTCCACGCGCGTAGCGCTTGATGGCCCGCAGCATGCGGACGTGCGTAAAGCAGCGGCACAGAACCGTCGACATGGCGGACTCGATGTCGCTGTCGTTGGCGTGCGGGTTTTTGTCGAGGAAGGCTTTGGCCGTCATGATCACGGCGTTCAGGCAGAAGCCGCACTGCGCGGCTTGCTCGTCGATGAAAGCCTGCTGGATGGGATGAGGCTTGTCCGGGGTGCCAAGGGCTTCGAGCGTGGTGATTTCGCTGCCGCTCACCGACTCGACCAGCGTGACGCAGGAGCGGATGGCGCTGCCGTTCACCAGCACCGTGCAGGAGCCGCATTGCCCCAGCCCGCAGCCGAATTTGGGGCCGTAGAGCCCCAGGTCGTCGGTGAGCACATAAAGCAGAGGGGTGTTGGGGTCGAGCTGAAGCTCGTGCGTCGTGCCATTCACCTTGAGGGTGATGGCCTTCAGCTCGTCGTTTACCTCTGGCTTCACTCCGGAACTCTCTTGAGCACTCATCTCGGTATTGGACTTAATTCCCATTTTTAGGGGCTTCAATTCAATCTATGTCCGGGTGGGGGGGGTGTCAAGCGCAACCTATGCGCGGTGTCGTACGTCGATAGTAGTGAGCCTCCGAAGCGACTGCAGACCCGCAATGCACAGAAAAGCGGCTTGTTGGGGAGCCTTGTTGTATCTAGGGGCGGGCTATCGTGCTGGCGCAGCACCCTTCCAGTACGGTATTATCTTCGGCGGTTTGCCTGGCGATTGGCCAGGCCGTTCGATCTTAAAGGGATAACTTATGAACCTGGCCCATGTGCATCTCCTGCTGAATCATTTTCCGGTGATTGGCACCATGATTGGGATTGGGTTGTTCGTGGTTTCGCTCCTCGGCAAAAACGAGCACCTGCAGCAGGCCAGCCTGGTGATCTTTCTCGGCATCGCGCTGATCACCATCCCGACATATCAGAGCGGGAACGCCGCCCAGCACGCCATCAAGAACCTGCCCGGAATCTCGGCGGATCTCATGGAAGCGCACAATGACGCGGCCCTGCTCGCCTTCATATTCATGGAGATTACCGGCGCGGTGGCCTGGTTCGGCCTGTGGCAGAACCGCAGGACCGCGCGTATCGGGCGCGGGACACTGGCTTTTGTCATGGTTCTTTCGCTTATCACTTTGGGCCTAATGTCCAACGCGGCCAACATTGGCGGCCTGATCCGCCACCCGGAGATTCTGACTGGCCCGGTGGCCTCACCGACGGCGGCGATCTTCGCGCCGCGGCTGGCCATAAGCGCGCTGGCCGTTGGAAAGCATGTGACCGGCATCAAGTGGGTGTGGCCCACGCTTCAGACGCTGCATTTCATGGGGCTGTCCCTGCTGCTGGGGGTGGTGTTCCTAGTTGACCTGCGCGTGCTGGGAGTGATGAAAAGCGTATCGTTCGCTACCGTGCATCGGCTGCTGCCCTGGGGCGTGCTGGGATTCGGACTGAACCTGTTCACCGGCATGTTGTATTTCATCGCCGCGCCCGAGCAGTACATCGCGAACGTCACGTTCTACTGGAAGATCGCTTTGATGATGCTGGCGGGGGTGAACGCCATCTATTTCACCCTGTTCGACGAACCGTGGGAGATCGAGGCGGGCGAGGATGCGCCGGTGAAGCTCAAGGTGATTGCCGCTTCGGCGGTGGCGCTCTGGATCGGGGTGATGTTCTGCGGACTGATGTTGCCGTTTATCGGCAACGCGTTTTAGGCCGCTGTGCGGGCCGGGCGCTCTTCGAAGTGAACCGAGCGCGGGCGCGATTTAGATTTAGCTAGTCCGAGTTTCTTCTTGCCGAGGTGAGGAATGCGTCTGGCCATAGATGTCAGCGTGGTGATGCTGTGTGTGATTTCCGTGCTGGGATTGCTGGGTTACATCATGGATAAGCTGGTGGAGGGCGACTCCGTCAAGGATAACCATTCGAAATTCTCCTCCTGATTGTCGTCCCAGTGAACAATGCGACGCCGGCATATTCGGCCGGAGGGGACTGCCAACTTGGTAGCGCGCAGGCCGCTCGATACGGTATTATCTGGCGCCGTTTGCGATGGCTGTTTTCTGGATTCTTTGCCGGACGCCTTACCGGGTGGGGCGGCGTCTTTATCTCTTTCGGAAATTTATATTGAGGTGACCAAGCACAAATGAATTTTCTCCTGTGGCTCGAGTCTCTGAAATTCTGCGTCTGGGTACGCGAGTCGGACTCGATTTGGGCATTCCCGATGTTTCTGTTCATGCACACGCTGGGCATGTCGATGATCGCGGGAGTGAGCGGTGTGGTCGATATCGCTATTCTCGGCTTTTGGCCCCGCATCCCGATCAAGCCGCTTGAGCGGCTCTATCCCTTGATGTGGACGGGCTTCTGGATCAACGCGGTCACCGGCACGGTCCTGATGGTTGCCGACGCGAGCACCAAGCTCCGCAATCCGGTCTTCTACATAAAGATGTGCTTCGTTTTCGCCGGCGTGGCTCTGCTGGTGATCATGAGGAAGCGTATTTTCGGTTCGCCGGAACTGGGCCAGGGATTGCTGCCGAGCAACGCGAAGAGGCTGGCGTGGCTATCGCTGATCTGCTGGCTCGGAGCCATCACCGCGGGGCGCTTGCTCGCGTACCTGGGGCCCGTTTCGGGGCTCACCGGCATCAGCAACCACTAGCGCTTTCCAGCTCTTTTGTGGCCGTCAGTCATGCTGAGCGCCAGCGAAGCATCTTTCTTACTTCGACCGCTCCGCTCGGAGCCATCCCCCCCAGCAGGCCCGTTCGCCCTTGAATGACACTCGATCAGTGCTAATGTTTGGGAGGAGGCGCACGGATTCATGGCGGACAATTCCCTCGAAGGGCAGGTTGCGCTGGTTACTGGCGCGGCCAAGCGCATCGGGCGCAGCATCGCGCTCCGCCTGGCGCGCGACGGCGCGGACATCGTGGTGAATTACCGGGGCTCGCAGTCGGAAGCTGAAGACCTCGCCGCGGAAATCGAGAAGATGGGACGGCGGGCGCTGGCGGTCCAGGGCGATGTCTCGCGGCGCGATGACGTGTTGAAGATGTTTGCCGCTGTCGAGAAGGATTTCGGCCGCCTCGACATCCTTGTAAATAACGCCGGGAAGTTTTTTGCCGCGAGATTCGAAGACCTCACCGAAGCTCAGTGGGACGATATACTCAACGTCAACCTGAAATCGCAGTTCCTCTGCGCGCAGGCAGCTGCGCCCATCATGAAGCGCCAGGGCCGCGGAAAAATCATCAACCTCTCTTCGCTGGGAGGGCTGCTTGCGTGGCCCAGCTACACGCACTATTGCGTCTCGAAAGCGGGAGTGATCATGCTTACGCGCTGCCTGGCCCGCGCGCTCGGCCCGGAAATCTGTGTCAACAGCGTGGCGCCCGGCACGATTCAATTTCCAAGGGAGGCGCCTGACGAAGATTACATCCGTAGCGTTCCGCTGCATCGCACCGGCACGGGCGACGATATCGCCGACGCGGTTGCGTATTTCGCGACGGCCGATTTTGTCACCGGGCAGATACTTGCGGTCGATGGCGGAAGGGTGCTGGTCTAGACTTCTTTCAATGTCATGCACGAGCTTTCCATCGCCATGAGCATCGTAGAATTTGCCCAGGAAGAGGCGGAGCGCCGCGGCGCTGCGCGCGTCACTGCCGTACACCTGCGCCTCGGCGCTTTTTCCGGCGTTGTAAAGGAGGCTCTCCTTACCTCGTACGAGATCGCTTGTGACGGCACTTCCCTCGCGGGATCGCGGCTGATTGTGGAAGATATCCCCCTGGTGATTTACTGCGCGGGTTGCGACGCGCGGCGCCCCGTGGACGCCAACCAGTGGTTTTCGTGCTCGGTGTGTGGCGCGCCCACGCCCGAAATCGCACAGGGGAAAGAGTTAGAAGTGAGCGCGCTGGAGATCGAGGACTGACTCGAACCGCGCCGGTGGCGGCATCCAGCTTTCCCGTTGCCCTTCCTACAGGAAACACGCTGTTAAACGCTGCAGGAGGAACTGCTAGGCTCCCTTTGGCTGCCGCGACGAAGTCCATCGTGCAGTCGCACGAGCAGCATAAAATGCCAACCGGAAACCAGGAGACTGCCATGGAAAATCTCAAAGGACTCAAAGTTGCCATCCTTATCGAAAACGGATTTGAGCAGGTGGAGATGACGGAGCCGCGAAAGGCGCTCGTCGACGCCGGAGCACAAGTGAGCATCGTCTCCCCGCAACGCGCACACGTGCGGGGCTGGAAGCACACCGAATGGGGCGATGAATTTCCGGTCGATAAGCAGCTCGATAACGCGAAGGCGGAAGAGTTTGACGCGTTGTTACTGTCAGGCGGCGTCATGAATCCGGACAAGCTGCGCATGGAGCCGAAGGCGGTGGCGTTCGCCAAAGCCTTCTTTGAGGCCGACAAACCGGTAGCGGCGATCTGCCACGCGCCGTGGACGGTGATCGAAGCGGGCGCGGCGAAGGGCAAGCGGATTGCGTCATGGCCGTCCTTGAAAACCGACCTGACGAATGCCGGGGCGAAATGGATCGACGAAGAAGTGGTGGTGGACGGAAAGCTGGTCACCAGCCGTAAACCCGATGACCTTCCCGCCTTCAATCGCGAAATGCTGAAACTTTTCGCGAACGCGCGAGCGAAAGCCCATTCCGCTTCGTAGTTTGAGCTAGCGAACTAGTTTTCGGAGGGTTCGGTGCGGGCCTGCGCTATGCGATCGATCGTGGAG
>CAZRKW010000078.1:11069-15893 GCA_964600355.1 uncultured Acidobacteriaceae bacterium | reverse complement strand
TCGGGTGAATATGAGTTCGGCGGGATATTCACGAGCCAAGGTTTTGGATCGGGATTTGCCGGGGGGGGGGGGGGGGGTGGGGTGGGGGTGGGGATTCGATGAACGGCCTTAAGGGTGGGGATTGTAGTTTGCGCTTATCGTCAGTTCCACGCTGTGCCGGTTTATTTTTCCTGGTACCTACCGCCCTTTTGCCGGCGTCCTCCGCCGCAGTTCAGTTGGGTGCTCAAAAATGGACAAAGTGCCGAAGAAGCATATTATTTCTCAGTAGAAGCAAGAATTGGGGCCCCGTCCGCGTCAGGAGTGCAGCAACCGGCCATGTAGCTGCTCACAAAGGGGTGACATATGTTCAATGACTCGAGTCTTCGTTCGGTTTGTCTCGTAGTTCTCGCGCTTTGCATGATTGTCTGTCCCGTTGCCATGGGCCAGACCGCCGCCACCGGAGCGCTGACGGGCACGGTGACCGATTCGACAGGCGCCGTGGTGCCGGGGGTGACGGTTACGGCCACGAATGCCGACACTGGCCAATCGCGAACCACAAGCACGGGCGCGAGCGGCTCATACAGCATCGGTTTGCTGCAGCCAGGCAATTATCGGGTGAAGTTCGAGGTGGCCGGGTTCAAGACGGAAGAGGTTTCCGGCGTAAGTATCAATGTGACAGAGACTCCCGTCGTGAATCGCCAACTGGAAGTGGGAACGCAAGCCCAGGAAGTGACGGTGGCGGGCGAATCGGAGACGGTTCAGACCTCGAGTGCGGCTGTGGGAACAGTGATGAACTCTCAGACCGTCAGCGGACTTCCTCTGACCACGCGCAACTATTCGAATCTTTTAGGTTTGTCAGTCGGGGCTAACGCCTCCGTTTACAACGCCACCACGATGGGAAAGGGCACGACCGACATTTTCGTAAATGGGCAAAGCAATATTCAGAATAATTTCCTGATGGACGGGGTTTCCATCGTGAACTTCTCTTCCGGTGGGGTTGCCAACGATGCGACCACCAACGCTGGAGTTGGAATTGTGAACCCGGATGCAATTCAGGAGTTCAAGATACAGACCTCGCAGTATGACGCAGGCTACGGACGCGAACCCGGCGCCAATGTGAACGTGGTCACCAAGTCCGGCACCAACCAGTTCCACGGTTCCGCCTTCGAGTTCTTCCGCAACACCGCTCTCAATGCCAATGATTTCTTCCGGAAGCTGACGCCGCCCGTCATCACTGCCAGTGGCGCGTCCGTGCCCAACAATACGCGGCAGGTTTTGAACCAGAACCAATATGGCGGAACTTTTGGCGGCCCGGTCAAGAAGGACAAGATTTTCTTTTTTGCGTCTTACCAGGAGACTCAGCAGAAGAACGGCGCCGGGTCTCAGGGCTATTCTGCCGGCGTGGTTTTGCCTCCGATTCCCACCGGCGATCGCTCGAACACGGCCGCCTTCCAGGCGGCGCTGGGCGCTGCGGTTTGTCAAGCGGGCCATCCGAGCGTGAAGAATGACTCCACGCAACTCGGTGGCACGCAGGTCGCTTGCAATGGATCGAACATCAACCCGGTGGCGATTAATCTGCTGCAGCTCAAGAATCCCGACGGCAGCTATCTGGTTCCCAGCTCGGGTGTTTCCCCCAGCTCGTCAACGGGAGGATACCTCTCCGGCCAGACTTACAGCATTCCCGCCCAGTACAAGGAGCATCAGGCGGTCGGCAACTTCGATTACACGATCAACGACAAGAACACCCTGTCGGGCCGCTACTTCTACACCAGCGACCCCACAGCCATCTCCTTCAATCAGGGCTATAGCGGCACGGCCATCTGCGCGTGCCTGCCGGACACCGGGATGACCACCCGATTTACCACGGTGACGTCACTCCTGAAGCTCACGTCGATTGTCAACAACAACCTCGTGAACGAAGCCCGCGTCTCCTACCAGCGCATCGATTCGTTCCTGGCTCACAATATTCCATTCACGAATACCCAGGTGGGCATCGCACCGATACTCCCCTCGCTGACGACTCTCGACCAGATCACCGTCACGGGTTTCTTTCAATTCGGCGCAATCCCCAATATTCCCAACAAGAAATGGACGGGCGCATTTGAGGTGGCCGACCAGATTTCCTGGAACCACGGCATTCACACGATCAGGGCCGGGGCGGAGTATGAGAGGGACCAGGAAAACTGGGCATTCGTGGGTTTCCTGGTAGGGGCGGAGGTTTTCCAAAGCTTTCCTGATTTCCTGCTGGGCCTCCCCGGCTGTACCCCTGGCATCGGAGGAGCAACCGCTACCACCACTGCAGCTGCGACGGGGAACTGCCTTGCCAGTCAAACTGCGGGGCAGACCAACGGAACTTCGAGCAGCAATATTTCTCAAACGGGGACCATTCCCGCTGTTGTCTCGCCCAATGGCGTCGTGCATGCGTACCGGCAACCCAATGCGAATGCGTTTGTTCAGGACGACCTCAAGCTCAACAAGCGGTTGACCGTAAACCTGGGCGTGCGCTGGGAATACAATGGCTACTTCTGGGATAAATATGGACAGAACGACACCGTCTGGACCAGCCAAGTCAGCACCGTCAACACGCCTGCATTGCTGGGAACGTCAAACGCCACCGGCTCACTCGCCGGTTGGGTAGTGCCCTCAAACTTCAATCCCAATCGTTTCCCCGCTCCCACTGTGTCGGGCATTTTTCAGAACAGCCACCAGAGCCCTGCCCAGCAAAATGCGCCGATCGACAACTTTGCGCCGCGCGTCGGAGTTGCCTGGCAGCCCCTGGCGAGCGGCCGGCTCGTCGTGCGCGGTGGTTTCGGATATTTCTACACGCGTTTACCAGTGAACGTTTACTCATCCTCTACCGTGCAGTCCGCGCCCTACGCGGTGAACGTTTTCAATTCCGGAGCGACGAATTATTATTCTACCGAGGCGCAGCCCTATGCCCCTGCCCAGCTCGGATGGCAGAGCTCGATCCGCTGGGTCAACTTTGCGGCGGGGACAAGTTCCAGCCGGACGACTCCCAGCATCTTCGATCCACAGTTCAATTCGCCGCTGGTGTATGAGTGGAACTTGAACACCCAGTATGAACTAGCGCCCAGCTGGGTTCTGGAAGTAGGTTACGTGGGATCTCACGGGAATCATCTGCTGTCTACCCGGAACTTGAACGAAGCGCAACTCGTGAGCGCAAGCAACCCGATATGCGGAACGCAGAATGGTACCACCACCTGCATCGCCACCAATACCACAGGGAACGCCTCCCTGCGGGTTCCCTACCTGGGGTACCAGGCATCAGGGCTTCCAGAGGTAGGCAACTTCGGGGATTCGCTATACGACAGTTTGCAGGTGGCCTTGCGGAAGCAACTGTCTCATGGGGTATCGTTTCAGGCTAACTACACGTGGGCGAAGTCAAAAAACCAGATAACGACCAGCAACGACCCCAACAACACTGCGCAGCAATATGGATTAAATCCCGGGTACCGCCCGCAGCGCTTGACCGTGAACTACAATTGGGATCTGCCATTTGGACATACGGACGGGTTCAAGGGCAAGCTGCTCAATGGCTGGGCCGTGTCCGGCGTAACTACCGCTCAGGATGGATTGCCTCTTACAGTTGTCGACACCAGAGGGGGCGCCATTTACGGGTTTGGCCCGGGAACAACCCAAATCTCGAGGGCTCAATTCGCTGCGGGAATGGGGAACGCGAACGTGGCGACGCCAGGGGGGTTGGAGGCCCGGCTCGGTGGTGTAACCGGTGGCCCTGGTTATCTCAATACGAACGCATTTACCACCATTCCGGTAATTGGCGCGACCGCGGGAGTGGCCGGAACCGGCGGGGCTGGCTACGGCAATAGCGGCGTGGGCGTTATTCTCGGCCCGGGCCAGTTCAACTGGGATGCGTCTGTGGTAAAGACGACTACCGTGGGAGGGCTGCGGGAAAACGCCACGCTGCAGTTCCGCGCGGAATTTTTCAACGCGTTCAACCACGCGCAGTTCAACGTGCCGGCCCAGGTAACCGCCGGGTTGGGGAACATCGACGTTTCGAAGCCCTCCACGTTCGGGGTGATTTCGAGCACGTCGGTAAACCCGCGGTTGGTTCAATTTGCGCTGAAGTATCAATTTTAGAAGCGGGATGTAACTGAAAACTTGTCGCGCTCGTCTGAGTTAGCAGCGTGGGGTCCATTTAGGAGCTAACTATGAAATACAAGCTGGTTGGTCTCGCCGTGGCGATTTCGATGTTGCTGTTGGGTGGCCGGGCGTACGCGCACCATTCTTTTGCGGCGACCTACATTGTCGAACAGACGGCGACGGTCGAGGGAACCATGGTGGAGTTCCTGTATCGCAATCCACACTCATTCGTGAAGGTCGAAGCTACCGACCCCAAGGGTCAGGTGCAGACATGGGCGCTCGAATGGGGAGGGGCCGCGCAGTTGAGTCAGGATCACGTGTCCAAGGATCAGCTCAGGATTGGCGATCATGTGATCGTCACGGGCAACCCGGCTCGGGATCCTTCTGAGCATCGGATGCGCATCAAGAGCATCACGCGTCCGTCGGACGGCTGGAAGTGGCAGGGAGTCGTGCAGTAACCGCGTCCGGTAATCGAAGATCCGCTCATAACCTGCCGGCGGGGGGATTCGCCGGTGCGAGGGGAAGCCATGTCGAAGAGAAAGTCCGTTGCAGTTCCGGTAACAGCGCTGCTGGTTGCCAGCGCCGTGTGGGCTTTCGCGATCGTGCGCGCGGAGGCTCGCGCCGAAGCCGCTAAGGCGGCGGCCGCGCAAACCGCGGCAAATCGCGTGAAGGTCGGCGCGGATAATATCGGCGGTGTGGTCACCAGTTCGAAGGGGCCGGAAG
>CAZRKW010000078.1:0-11059 GCA_964600355.1 uncultured Acidobacteriaceae bacterium | reverse complement strand
GAAGCGGGTGTATGGGTGATCGCCGAAACCACCGATACGCAGACCAAGTTCCGCAAGATCGTGGTGACCGACGAGCGGGGCCGCTACCTGCTCCCCGATCTGCCGATGGCGAATTACAAGATCTGGGTACGAGGGTATGGATTGGTGGATTCGAAGCCGGTGGAAAGCACTCCGGGAAAGCGGCTGGCGTTGACCGCGGTGATCGCGCCTAATGCGCGGGCGGCGGCGCAGTACTACCCGGCCGATTATTGGTATTCGCTGATCAATGTGCCCTCGAAAGAAAATTTTCCGGGCACGGGCCCGCAGGGAAATGGCATCGCGGTAACCATGAAGACGCAGGCGCAATGGCTGCAGCAGATGAAGACGGGCTGCGAGGTATGTCACCAGTTGGGAGACAAAGCCACGCGCGAGCTTGAGCCGGCCCTGGGGCAATTCGATTCGCCGTCGCTGGCGTGGGATCACCGCGTACAGGTCGGGCAGGACGGCGCGGGCATGACCGCCACGATGAACAGTTTCGGCCGCGACCGCGCGCTCGCCATGTATGCGGACTGGACGAATCGAATCGCCGCCGGTGAAGTGCCGCAGGCGCCACCGCGTCCGCAAGGAGTCGAGCGCAACGTTGTGCTCACCCTCTGGGAGTGGGGCGGCCCGGCCAGCTTCGTCCATGATGAGGTTTCCACCGACTGGCGGCATCCCACTGCCAATGCGTACGGCCCCATCTACGGAGCGGACTGGGGTAACGATGGGTTTCTGATCATCGATCCCGTAAAGAATACGGCGTCGGAGACCAGGATACCTCTGGCCGATCCGAGCGTCCCGCCCAACAAGGATCAGACCATGCCGCAGCCATCGCCCTATTGGGGCAAAGAGCTGTACTGGAACGATCCAGCCGATCCGGCGGCCATGGCGATGGACACCAAGGGACGCGTCTGGATTTCGGCCAGAAGCCGGCGAAACGAGAACCAGCCTGCCTATTGCAAGGAAGGCTCCGACAACCCTTACGCGAAAAATTACCCGATCAGCGAGAACCGCCGGGAATTGGCCGTCTACGATCCAAAGACAAAAACGTTCAAGCTCGTGAACACTTGCTTTGAGGCGCATCACGTGGTGTTCGCGGACGACAAAGATGAGACTGTCTATGTCGACGGCATCGGCAGCGGCACGATCGGCTGGGTGAAAACGCGCGTGCTCGATGAGACCGGGGACGAGCAGGCCGCGCAGGGCTGGTGCGGCGGATATTTCGACATCAATGGGAATGGCAAATACGACGAAGGAATCGACAAGAAGATCAACATGCGCGGGGTTTACAGCGTGGCCCCCAATCCGGTCGATGGCAGCGTTTGGGGTGCGAGAGCCGGAGTGCCTGGCCAGATGTTCCGCATAGATCCGAAGACCTGCGCAACAGAAGTCTACGAACCGCCCTTCCAGAACCCGAAGGCGCCGGCAGGGGTCGTGGCGTTTTCGCCGCGCGGGATCGACGTGGACAGCAAGGGCATCGTCTGGTCCGCCCTGGGCAGCGGTCACATGGCCAGTTTCGACCGCAGCAAGTGCGCCGTGTTGACGGGAGAGGCCGCAACCGACGGACAGCATTGCCCCGAAGGTTGGACGTTCTACCCTTCGCCAGGGCCGCGGTTTAAGAGCGGAGTCACCGACAACATCGCAGTAGACCATCATTATTATAACTGGGTGGACAAGTTCAATACGCTGGGCCTGGGCAACGATATACCGGTAGCCGATGGAACTGGCTCAGACTCCTTGGTGGCGCTGATACCCAGCACGGGGAAGTGGGTAGTGCTACGGGTCCCCTATCCGATGGGGTTCTACCAGCGGGGAATGGACGGGCGGATCGACGATCCGAACGGGGGCTGGAAAGGGCGGGCGATGTATGCCGATTACGGCCCGAATGCGATTTGGCACTCGGAAGGCGGCAAGGGGACAAAGGGCAACCTGGTGAAGTTCCAGTTGCGGCCCAACCCGCTCGCGAACTGATTCGGGGAACGGAGGAGAATATCCGATGGCGAATATTCATCGAGTGAATCTGCTGGCGGCGTTGCTGGTGCTTGCCGGCGGACTGCTGGTTCGCCCTGCGGTTGCTCAAGAAGACTTGTCGGGCGGATGGGCTCAGAAAACGCACGAGGATGCCCTTGAACGAGGGGGCGGCCCCGAGATTGGCGATTATACGGGTGAGCCGATTAACGATGAGGCGCGCAGCAGGGCCGACGCCTGGGACGCTCAGAAGTGGGAGATGATCGAGCACGAGTGCGAGCCGCATCCTTCCGACTATGCGGTGCGCGGGCCGGGAAGCATGCGGATCTATGCGGATATCCGGCAGCTGGACCAGAAAGTGATGGCCTGGCACACCCAGCTTTTGTGGATGCTGCCCCAACGCACGATTTATATGGATGGGCGTGCTCATCCGTCTGAATATGCCCCGCACACCTGGCAGGGCTTCTCGACGGGAGAGTGGGTAGCGGACATGCTGAAGGTGACCACAACCCACATGAAGGAAGGATGGATTCGCAGGAATGGCCTTCCGCGGAGCGACAGGGCCACGATGACGGAATTCTTCATCCGTCACGGGAGCTACTTCACGATTGCCACGATTGTGAATGACCCGATTTATCTGACCGAGCCGCACATTCTGACTTCGAACTGGATTGCCAACCCGGCGGTTTCCTTCGCCCCCATGAACTGCATACCGAGCGAGGAAGTGCCCCACCCAAGAGGCTATGTCGCCCACCACTTGCCCGGAACGAACCGGTGGCTGGGGCAGTACCCTGCGAAGTATGGAATACCGGTAGAGGCGGCGCGCGGCGGTGCCGAGACCATGTATCCCGAATACATATTGAAGATGGCGAAGATGCCCCCGCCACCTAAGTTCGAACAGAGCGCGGAGAACCAATGACGAAGACAGCCACTCCTTTGAGGATATTGTCTCTACTCATTCTGGCCGCCGTTGCCCTCCTGGAATCGCCAACCCCCAGCCATGCCCAAACGACCTCGGCCAAGGCTAAGGACGGAAAGATCGAGGCATTTCCGGTTCAAGGCAACGTGTACATGATCGTCGGCGCGGGCGCCAACATCACCGTCCAGGTGGGCGAGGAAGCTCTTCTGGTGGTGAACACCGGGGCGACTGGGAGAGGCAAAGAGGTCCTCGCAGCTATTCGAACCATATCGGACAAACCCGTTTCCTACATCGTCGACACCAGCGGCGATGAAGATGTTATCGGCGGCAATCACGACGTGGGAGAGGGGGGATCGTTCGCTCCTTACGTGCAAGCGGGTACTTCGGGGGAAAGAACGGGGGCGTCGGTGATGGCGTATATCGACGTGCTGAAGCGCATGAGCGTGCCCTCCGGGAAAACCCCGGTGATATCGGAAGAACTCTGGCCGAGCGATACCTACGACACTCCTGACTGGAGGCTGTTCAACAACGAAGGAGTAATTATCGAGCACATGCCCGCGGCGCATACCGACGGCGACAGCATCGTCTTTTTTCGCAGATCGGATGTGGTGACTACGGGAGCTATTTTCGATCCGGAGCGTTTCCCGATCATCGACCTGGCCCGGGGCGGCAGCAT
Source organism: uncultured Acidobacteriaceae bacterium (assembly GCA_964600355.1). Taxonomy (GTDB): domain Bacteria; phylum Acidobacteriota; class Terriglobia; order Acidiferrales; family UBA7541; genus Palsa-295. The sequence goes on along the minus strand of CAZRKW010000078.1, from coordinate 7,478 downwards.
CAACGGGACGATCGATGCCTTGAATCACATCGTGGACGATCTGCTGATCACGAAGTTCGGCGAAGAGGCCGGCACGTATGTGATTCCGGGGCACGGCCGGCTTTGCGACCGTACCGACATTGTGAACTACCGGGACATGGTAACGATCGTAAGGGACCGGATACAAGACCTGGTAAACAAGGGCATGACTCTCGATCAAGTGAAGGCGGCGAAGCCCGCGCTCGGTTTCGATACCCTGTATGGCGGCGGAGAGAAGTCGCCGGCGACACAGACCTTCGTGGAGACCATCTACCGCGATTTAAGCAAGGGAAAGACCAAGCAGGGGCAATGAGGCCCGATGAGAGACGATGAGGCATGGCGAGCAAGCGGGAGGAAAAGGGAATGAGTGAACGAGGACTCCAGACGCGCACGGCATGGTTGCTGGCTGCGGGTATAGCCCTGCTGCTTGCTGGTTTCATACTGGCTGGAAGAGTTGCCGCACAAGGCCCCGCCGCGCAGAGCAAGCCTCCCATCACCGGCAAGGCGGAGGCTGTGATCGATATAACGGGCTACTGGGTGGCCATCGTAGACGAAGACTGGCGCTGGCGGATGATGACCCCGGCGAAGGGCGACTTCGCAAGCGTCCCCCTCAATCCCGAAGGGCGAAAAGTGGGCAATACCTGGGATCCCGCGAAAGACGAGGCGGATGGAAATCAGTGCAAAGCCTATGGTGCGGCCGGGATCATGCGGGTTCCGGAGCGGCTGCACATCACCTGGGCGGATGACAACACGATGGAAATCGACACCGACGCGGGCATGCAAAAGCGCCTGCTGCACTTTGACGGCTCCAAGTGGCAGGGCGGCGAGCCTCAGTGGCAAGGCGACTCTGTGGCCGAGTGGGGGAAGCAGGTGCAGAACGCCGGATACGGCCGGCAGTTTGGAGGCCTGGTTCCTGGCAAGGGTGGGACGCTCCACGTGGTCACCACGCACATGCGTCCTGGCTACCTCCGCAAGAACGGCGTTCCCTACAGCGCAGATGCCGTGCTCATCGAGTACTTCGATCGCGTCGAACACGACGGCAGTTCCTACCTGATCCTCACCACGGTTGTGGATGACCCGAAATATCTCAGCGATGAGTTCATCACCAGCGAGCAGTACAAACTCGAGCCGAACGCCGCCAAGTGGAACCCCACGCCATGCAGAGCCAACGCGGCTCCTTGAAATTCGGGGAGGTTGATCTCCGCTTCCGCCACTTTTCCGGAATGGCCGGGTAAGTAAGACCGAAACGCTATCAGGGGAGATTTCGTGCTGAATAGAGCTACAGACTTACGAATCGCGATCCTGCTTCTCTCGCTCGCCTTTGTTGGCAGGGCCGCCGCACAGTCCGCGCCTGATTCCTTGCCCGACCCCTATGCGAAAACGATTGAGCGCTGGGCAAAGCTGCCGGAGGGGAGAGTCTGGGGATCGGCGGCCGGGATTTCGGTGGACAGCAAGGGAGATATCTGGATATTCGAGCGCTGCTCCGCAAATAGTTGTGCGGGTAGCGACGAAGCTCCCATTCTCGAGTTCGATCCATCGGGGCGTCTGCTGACGAGTTTCGGTGGGGGGATGTTCATCTTTCCTCATTCCCTGTTTGTGGACAAAGACGACAACATCTGGGTAAGCGACGCCACAGGGCAGGACGGGAAGGGCCAGCAGGTGATCGAGTTCAGTCCTCAGGGGAAAATCCTGCTGACCCTCGGCAAGGCAGGTGTGGCGGGCGATGGCCCCGATACCTTCAATCGGCCATCGGGAGTAGTCGTAGCGCAGGACGGCAGCATCTTCGTTGCCGACGGGCACGGCGGGGATTCGAATGCCCGCATCGTCAAATTCTCGAAGGATGGGAAATTCATCAAGTCCTGGGGAAAGAAGGGAACCGGCCCGGGTGAATTCGGCGAACTTCACGCGATTGCCATCGATTCCAAGGGCCGTCTCTATGTTGCGGATCGCGGCAATAAACGAATTCAGATATTCGATCAGGACGGCACTTTCATCGATCAGTGGACGCAGTTCGGCCGCCCCAGCGGCATTTACGTCGACAAGAAAGGCATGATTTACGTGGCGCGCATCCAGGACGGGATCATGATCGGCAGCGCCAGCGACGGCAAGCTCGCCGCCCTGATTCCTCCTCCGCCCCAGGACCCGGCCCACGGCGGCCAGGGTTCTGAAGGCGTGGTGGCGGATTCGGACGGCAACGTGTATGGAGCGGAGGTCAACCGCAAAATGGTAACGAAGTATGTTAAGCAGTAGGCGGCGTCATCTGGTCCTCTTCGCCGCCTTGATCCTGTCCCCCTATCGGCATTTCACGTTGAAGAACCAGAATGTGCCGTCGATCTGCTTGAACCAGTGCGTCACGCCGTTGGGAACCACGATCACGTCCCCCGCGGACACGTGCCTTGATTCGCCGCCCTCCATGCTGCGCGCCAGTTTCGTTTCCGTGAACGGCCGGCCGTCCGGCCAGGCGCGCGGAGTGATGTCGTCCACCAGCTTGCCGCCCGTCACGAGTGTTGCCGATCCCTTCACGATGTAGAGCACGTCGGTGAAATCCTTGTGTACTTCGGCGGCCGGAACTTTCGTTCGGCTAGTTACTTTTACCTTGAAGTTTTCGTCGCCGTAATCGCTGTCGTAGAGCGTGCCGAAGTCTTTTTGGTCGTTGAACTCCCTCTCGACCTGCTCCTTCGAGAAATACTTTATCGGCGGCAGCTTGGAGCTTGTGGACGTATCGCCGGGGGAGCCTGTGCGCGCATCCCGGCCAAGCCTGGCCCAGGCCATTCCCGCGCCGGCCGCGCTACCGAAGACAAACGAAGCTGCGGCTACAAGCGACCACGATTTCATCTTCCCTGCGATCATGTGATCCTCCCGATTCCTGGGTTGCCTGATGGGTTTGCGTTCAAGCTATGATCGATCCATTGGCTTAATGCGCGCCGCCGCTGGCGGCGCCGGACTTCAGTTCCTGATACAACTGGCTCACAAAGCGATCGGCGGTTTCCGCGCCCTGGGGCACCTTGGCGTCGTAGTCCGCCGTGGGATGGGCCGCGAGCACTTCCTGCTCCGATTTTCCCTGCTGGATCAGCGCGGCGACCTTATCCCGCAACGCCAGGATCATCTCCCGGGTGAGCCGGACTCTCTCTTTGGCGACGATCGGGCCATGGCCCGGAATAATCTTCGTGTCCGGACCCGAATTATAGACGAGGTAAGCGAGCCCATCGATCATCCCGTTCAGCGTGCCGCCGTTGGCGCGATCGATATTGGGGTAGCCCACGGAGCGGTAAAAATCTCCGGTCATGATCACGTTGTTCTCCGGGAATCCGACCATGGTGTCGCCGTCGGTATGCGCGCGGGGGATCGGGTTGAGCTCCACGTTTTCGTCGTCCATGTGAATCGTCATCTTCCCTTCATAGGTGATCATGGGCAGCGCGGCAGGCGGGACCGGGGGACGAGCAGCCGCGCCGTTCACCGCGGGAGCTCCATCCGCCAGGCGCTTCCGCAACTCGTCGCGAGCGATAATCGTCACGCCCATTTTGGCGAAGTTTTCGTTGCCTCCGGTGTGGTCGCCGTGAAAGTGCGTGTCCACCAGAAAGCGAATGGGAGCGTCGGTAATCTGCTTCACGGCGGCGACGATCTTATCGCTCAACGGAGCGAATTCGGAATCCACCATGAAGACGCCGTCGGAACCCACGAGAACGCCGATGGCGCCACCCTGGCCCTCCAGCGTATAGAAGTGATCCGTGATTTTAGTCGTCTTGATTGTGACCTTGCTGTACTCAGGCGGTGCCTGTGGCCGGGCGCCCGCTGAGAAAGTCATTACTGCCAGTGCCAAAAGAAACGCGCGCGAGAAAAACGCCGCCTTCGTCTTCATCATCCATTCCTCCTGCATCCAGCATTTTGAAATGCCGCCGCCCTCACTTTTTTACCGCGGGAGGCGGCGTTACGAGTACCGTCATCTTTCGGATCATGCCGTCGGACTTCGTTAGAACGTAGATCTCGTCGTCATCGCCCACGGCGATGCGCGGATCGGCGCGCCCTCCGCCATACTCGACGCCCTCGGGATCCGCCGCGGGCGGAGTCGTATCGTGGCCCGTGCCGGGCAGCACGCGGTCCTGGAGAGGGATGCCGCCCTTGTGCGACCACGTCTCCGCCACGATGTCGAACATCCGGCGTTTCACGGCCTGCGGGTGGGCGGTGTCGTAGGGGCTCTTGTACATGATTTGCAGTTCGTGAATGGCAGCCTGCCTGTTGCGCTCTCCGTGCGTCGCGATCATTTCCGCCAGATCGGCGTAGAAGATTCGGCCCGTCGTCATGTCGTTGAAAATATACTTCCCGCGGAGTTGCGGCATGAGCTTGCCCCGGTAGACAAAACCGCTGCCGATGGCGTCGCCATCGCGATGGCTGTAGACCGCCGCCGCATAGATCGGGGTCACCGGTTCGGGCAGCCCTTCCACCGTAAGGCGATCAGTCGCGGGGAACGGCACCGGGGGATCCATGAGGCTTCCGGTCTTTGCTGCGTCGTAAGGAAGCGGGAACAACTGCTCGTTGCCTTCCCGCTCTGCATACCCGTAGTTGCCGCCTTTGGTGACGATGTTGATTTCTTCCCAGGAGTTGACGCCGATATCGTTCACGAGAAAGGTTCTTGAAGGGATGTCCCAGGTCATGCGATGCGGATGCCGCAAGCCGTACGCATAAATCTCACCTCGCGCGCCGGGGACGGAGACAAACGGATTCGGGTCCGCGCCCGTCGACGGAATCCGATAGCGCCCATTTTCGCTCAGCATGTCCTTCGGATGCAGGGTGATGTCGGGGGTAATCCGCAGGATTTTTCCCATTAGGGAATTGAGTTGCTGGGGAGACGTCTGTCCGGGCCCCGGCGTTTCTCCTGTAAAGTCGTCCCCTTCGGAAATGTAGAGATTTTCATAGTCTGCGTCGCCGGGCCGGGCCAGCGGATTGAAAATCAAATCCCCCATGATGTGGCCGCCCCGGTAGAAGCCCACTCGCAGGAGTTCGCGCGCCGTTCCCTCAAACGTCGAGTTGCGGATATTCGTATCCGTCCACTCGATCAGGGCGCATTCCAGCCGCGCGGGCGCCGCCAGACGGTTCACCGATGGCGTGAGCGCGTAACCGCTCAGATCCAAAGCGGGGATTTCGGCGTTAACGGGTGTTCCCGGCCCCTTGCCGGGCCGTTCGGAATGCACCGTATAAAACTTGCCGTTTTTCGCGTAGTTGGGGTCGAACGCAAAAGAGATAATCCCGGAAGGTCCTCCCACCCCCGAGGCCAAGTTCGGAAAGATCTGGTCGAAATGAAGGTAGGGTGTGAATTCTTTCGACTTCTTATCCAGGATGTACAGCGTTCCGCTCTGATCGTCGACGAAAAATCGCGAGGCGGCCAGCGGGGCGTTGGCGGGTTCCGATCGCAAGGCAGTCGCGCGGCCCAGCTGTCCCTTAAAATCGATGACGCCTTTTTTCGCGCCCGGAAGGGTACCGCTCGAAAGTGGCAGGCTTGCATAATCCTCGAGCAGCACGGCGGTTCCATCTTTGGCAATCTGAGGGTGCTCCGGGTATTGCGCGCGCACGACGCCTGCGCTGGAACCTAATAGCAGTAGGAGAAAAACGCATCGTCTCGTCCAGCCCACCAGAATCCCTTCCGTGCTTTTCACGGGAACGATCTCCTTCCGCCCGGCGTCAGCGTCACTTCGGCTGGTAATCTACACTTGACGCAGTCCATATGCAATTCGTTCCACCCTGATTCGCGCCTTCGGAAATCGATAGCCTGCCGCCGTTTCCTTCCGTCGTGCAAAGTGATATATAGTGACGATCTAGCTAAGGAGGCGAGGGAGCTTTTTATGAATCTCGCATGCCGGCTTCATGCGTTCCTGGGCGTGGTTTTTTGCGCGAGTTCCTTGTGTCACGGCGCAACGGTAGCGGGCATCGTAAAAAGCCCGGATGGACAGCCGTTCGCAGGAGCGTTCGTCCAGGCTCAAAACACCAAGACCAGAATCACAACGATCGCCGTATCGGACAGCCAGGGGCACTATCGCGCGGAGGGATTGCAGGCAGGGGACTATCGCGTGCAGGTCCGGGCGGTGGGCTATCGCGCAGACCCCCAAACCGGCGTGCATCTGACGGACGGTGGAAACACTCCGCTCGACTTTGCGTTGCAAAAAAGCGCGGTGCGCTGGAACGACCTGTCGATTTATCAAGCCGGGAAGCTGCTCCCCGCGGCGACCGGAAAAAACATCCTGTTCCGGAATTGCTTTATCTGCCACGGATTCCAAACGCGCATGGCCTCGGTTACGCGCGATGAAGACGGCTGGAGAGACCGCGTCGAGTACATGCGCAAAGCAATGAGCGACGCGTTGACGCGTTTTACCGACCAGAATGAATCGGACGTGGCGTCGTACCTGACCAGCATGTTTGGCCCCGAGTCGGTTCTGCCGAAATCGCCGGCGGACATGCCGGAATACAAAGAAACGCTTCGGACCTCGGCTGCCACCGCCACCAATATCGTGTATGTGGAGTACGACATGCCCGGGCCGAGCCGTATGCCCTTCAGCGCTGCGCCTGCCAAGGACGGAAGCGTGTGGATCCCCAATTTCGGCGTGGCGAATAAGATTACGCGTCTCGATCCGGACACCGGGGCGATGCAGGATTTCCCTGTGCCCAACGTGGGCACTGCGTCGGTCCATTCCGCTTTTCCGGCTCCCGATGGTTCCGTGTGGCTGGCCGAACAGGGGCCCGACAAGGTGGGACATTGGGATCCCGCCACGCAAAAAATCACCGAATACCAGGATGGTTATCTCCCCGATAAGGACGGCCACGTGGAGGCTGGGGAGAAGCACACCGTCCGCCTTGACCCTGAGGGGAACGTGTGGGCTACGGGCAGCCCGCTGAGCCGCTTCGATCCTGAGACGCGGAAATTCACGCGCTTCGAGCAGATCCCCCACTTGTATACCCTCGCGTTGGACAAGAACGGCAATTTTTGGTTCACGAAGCACGACACCTCGCAAATCGGCAAGGTGAACTGGAAAACGCTGCAAATAACCTTGTACACGCCCCCCAATCACAATGTTCCTCTCTTCGGCGTTCAGCCGAATAAGGAGGGAAGTATCCGCAGCTATCCGCGGCGGCTGCTGGTCGATTCCGATGGGATCGTGTGGTTCGGCGAGTTCAATGCAGGTTATCTGGAGCGATTCGACCCTAAGACCGAGACTTTCAAGGAGTATCCGTTGCCGGGACCGGAGGCGACGCCGTACGGCCTCGGACTCGATGCCGAAAATTACATCTGGTACTCGTCGTACAATCAGGATGTGCTGGGGCGTTTCGATCCGCGAACCGGAAGCGTGGTCGAATATCCCTTTCCGCATTCCGAGAATACGATTCGTGAATTCTTCCTCGATGCGCAGGGGAGGATGTGGTACGGCAGTCCCGCGAACAACAACGTGGGTTACTTTTATCTGACGCATGCT
>CAZRKW010000077.1:0-16062 GCA_964600355.1 uncultured Acidobacteriaceae bacterium | reverse complement strand
GACCGTGAACACCTGCGTCTTGGCTTCGAGACGACGGAAGGCCCGCGAATGAATTACGCGGTCGCGGTCGCGCGCGTAGTCGTTGCGGTAAGGATGCGGGGAGTCGGGGTAGCGGCGGCCGCGCGTGCGCCGCACGTCCATGGCATAGGGCGCAAGCGGCGTCGCCTCCACGGCGTCAGCTCAGGACTTGCCGGGCAGCAGCGCGAGTTCCTGGTCGGCCTGCGTCGCGATGGGCGTGCCGGGGAATTCCGACTTGATCTGGCCGTAATACTTGGCGGCCTGGGAAGGATTGGTTTGGCTGTAATGTTCCGCAAGGTCGAGTAACACGACCGGCTTGGGAACCAGCACGGTCGGCTTGGCCAGAAGCTCCTGATAAAGCCTGGCGGCGTCATCGTGCTGGCCGATGCTGTCTTCCAGGCTCGCCAGCTCTAGCTTCGCCATCGACGCAAATTCGTCGTTGCTGCCCGATGCCACTTCCTGGAAAAGCTGCTTCGCGTCGTCGTTCTTGCCGATGCGCTCGAAGCTGAGCGCCTCATAATATTTCGCCAGCTGCCCGGGACGCGTGTGCGAATACTTCGCGCCTACGTCGCCAAACTTCTTCGCCGAATCGCCAAATTTCACCTTGTCGTCGGTGTAGGTGAGCTCGCCGGGCTGCGCGGGCTCGCCGGGAGAGATCGTTCTGGCCTGGAATACCTTCATGGCCTCGTCAAACGCAGCCGAGGCGCGCACCGTCTGCCGCTGGGTGTACGTCTTCCAGCCAAAGAATCCGACGGCGATCGCGAGCGCCCCCACCACGAGCCACATGGTCAGCTGCTGGTGCAGCATCACAGCTTCGGCGCCGTGCGCGAAGGTCTCGCGCACTTCGTCTTTTTTCAGCTCTTTACGGGAAATATGAGCCAATGAAATCCCCTTGAAGTTTTACAAACCGGAAGCCCGAATGTTATCACAAGTAGCTGCACAGCAGCCAATTTCAGGCTAGTATCAGTGAGGTGCGGCTTCACGTCGCCATGTCCCCATCGCCTGCCCGGGACGTGAATTCGCTGGAGTTTCGCAAACTCCGGAAGCCCGGGACACTCATCATGAGGCAATTTTTGAAATCGCAGAGCGCCAGAATCTGGGCCGTTGCGCTCATCGTTCTGCTTTGTATCGCACCCGTCTGCCACGCCTATTCGGTTCTGACGCATGAAGCACTCGTCGACTCCGCGTGGGATGCCGCGATCAAGCCCCTGCTCCTGCAACGCTTCCCTAACGCGACTCGCGACGAGCTGAAGACCGCGCATTCCTACGCCTACGGCGGGGCCGTGATTCAGGACATGGGCTACTACCCCTTCGGCAGCAAGCTCTTCAGCGACCTGGTCCATTACGTTCGCAGCGGCGATTTTATCGAAGCGCTTCTCCGCGATTCGCAGGACATCAACGAATACGCCTTCGCCCTCGGCGCCCTCGCTCATTACGCGGCGGACAACGACGGCCACCGCATGGCGACAAACAAGGCCGTCCCGATCCTCTATCCGAAACTCAGGCGGAAGTATGGCAACACGGTCGTCTACGACGAGAACCCCGCGGCGCACCTGAAGGTCGAGTTCGGCTTTGACGTGGTCCAGGTCGCCAAAGGGCGTTACGCCCCGGACGACTATCGCGATCACATCGGCTTCCAGGTGTCCAAAGATCTGTTGAGCCGCGCCTTCGAGGAAACCTACTGCTTGAAGCTCGACAACATCTTTACTGATTACGATCTCGCCCTCGGGACGTACCGCTATGCAGTGGGCGGCGTGATTCCCAAGATGACCAAAGTCGCCTGGCAGACCAAGAAAGACCAGATCATGCAGGACGATCCCAGCATGACGCGCAAAAAATTCCTGTACCATCTCTCGCGCGCGAGCTACAAAAAAAACTGGGACCGCAAGTTTCGCGCGCCGAGCTTCGGCGAACGCCTGATCGCATTCTTCATTCGCATCCTCCCCAAGGTGGGCCCGCTCAGCGCGCTTTCCTTCCGCGTGCCCACCCCGCCGGTTGAGAAGCTCTTCATGGCTAGCTTCAACCAGTCTCTCGATGACTACGGCCGGTACACCCGGGATTACGTGCGCGATCCGAATGCTTTCGATCTGGTGGACGACAATTTCGACACCGGCACGGTTACGCGCCCGGGCGAATACCCGCTCGCCGATCAGACCTACGCCGCTTTGCTCGATCGCCTCACCGAGAGCAAATTCGCGCAAGTGTCGCCCGAGCTTCGCAAAAACATTCTCGCCTACTTCGCTGACCCGGCCGCCCCGCTCGCGGTGAAGAAAAACAAGAAGGAGTGGGCCAAGGTCAGCCGCGAAGTCGACGAGTTGAAGGCGAACGCCGTGGCAGACAACGCGCCGCCGGCAAATTGCAGCACGCAGCCGGACGCATCCGGCGTTTGTCCAGCTGCGAACAATCCCTGACCTGCGCGGCGATGCGGATTTGACCGCATCCTTAGCGCGCCGCTATAATGAGGCCTCAAGCCCCGTGAAGATCGAGCGCGCGTCCCGCATCGTCTGAGCATTCGAGCGCGGGCAGTGAGATCAGCGCGTGATGGGCACGCAGCCGCGGATCCGAGTGGGCGCGGCGGCAACACTCCCTGCGGGGAACCCCAAACAGTTTCGAGGAGATTGTGATGTTGAAAGCAACCCAGCTGCGCCCCGGCATGATCATCAAGCATGAAGGCGATCTCTGCGTGATCTACAGCGTGGACCATCGCACCCCGGGCAACAAGCGCGGCTCCATGCAGACTAAGATGCGCAACCTGCGCAACGGCTCCATGATGGACTACCGGTTCCGCGCCGAGGAATTCGTCGAGAAAGTGACGGTGGACGAAATCGAATTCGAATATCTCTACAGCGACGGCGAAGGCCACCACTTCATGAACACGCAGAATTACGAACAGCTCGCCCTGCAGGAAGACATCGTGGGCGACACCAAGGACTACCTGATCTCGAATCTGCCTGTGAAGATCGAATACTACGATGAGAAGCCCATCGGCGTGCTGCTGCCCGATACCGTCGACCTCAAGGTCGTCGAGACCGAGCAGACCATTCAAAAAGCTACCGCCAGCGCTGTGATGAAGCCCGCCAAACTCGAGACGGGCCTGGTGATCAACGTTCCCCCGTTTGTGGGCGAGGGCGACAAAGTAAAGGTGGACACCTCCGAAGGCCGCTACATCCAGCGCATTCAATAGCCCGAACACTCCAAGCCGCCTTCCAACGACAGTTGATGCTGTTGTTTCTATAGTTGCTATCGCTTAGTTTCGATTGCTTAGTTGCTATTGCTTCACGGTCGCTGTCTCCGTTGCTGTTGCCTGAGCCTTTGCCTCTGCCGTGTCATCGTTGACTTTGTTTTCTCTCCCACCCTAAGATGACGCGCACGGCATTCTCAGGAGATCGCATGACCAGCCATCGCGAAAAGATGCAAATCTGCAAACCGGTTCTTTGGAGCTGTCTCGCCCTGGCGCTGTTCGCGTCGGCCTGCGGCCAGCAGGCGCCGCCGGACACGCGCGCGGCCGATGAAGCCACCATCAAGGACCTCGACGCGCAATGGTCGAAAACAGCCGGCGCGCGCGACATCGACGGGACCGTCTCTTACTACACCGATGACGCGTCGATGCTGCCCCCCAACACAACTATCGCCACAGGCAAGGCCTCGATCCGCGCCGCATGGGCTGGGTTCCTGGTTCCCGGCAGCGCCGTGTCCTGGGAGGCCAACAAAGTGGAGGTTGCGCGTTCGAGTGATCTGGCCTACACCCTGGGCGACTACCAGTCGACGATGAAGGATGCACACGGCAAACTGGTGATGGACCGGGGCAAGTACGTGGAGGCGTGGCAGAAGCAGGCCGACGGCAAATGGAAGGTGGTCGCCGACATTTTCAACTCGGACCTGCCCGCAACGCCCCCGGCTCCCGAGAAAAAAGCGCACGCGAAGGCCAAGAGCCGCCACGCGGCCCGCCACAAAAAGCACTGACGCGATTCCGCCCGGAGGCCTGATCGGACGATGATCGCAGGATGGCCTCCGGGCGGCTCCCTTGGAGAGTCCTCTGAGGTCTATGGCGCCGCCTGCTTGCCCTTGTAATCCACGAACAGCTCGGGGAACTGCTGCTTGAGCGCGCTGATTTTCGGCAGGTCGCAAATCTGGATGTAAGGATTGTCGGGATTCTTCAGCGCGTAATCCTGGTGATATTCCTCGCCGCGATAAAATCCCTTGAGCGGAGTAATTTCGGTGACGATCTTCCCAGGGAACACCTTGGCGGCATCCAGTTGCGCCACGTAGGCCGCGGCGATGCGCTTCTGCTCCTCATTCGTGTAAAAAATAGCCGAGCGATACGAAGTGCCGACGTCCGGCCCCTGGCGGTTGAGCTGCGTGGGGTCGTGCGCCACGGAAAAGAAGATGCGCAGCAGCTGCCCGTAGGTAATCCGCGAAGGATCGTAAACCACCTCCACCGATTCGGCATGCCCGGTAGTTTCGGTGGTCACCTGATCGTAGGTGGCCGTCGACGCCGCCCCCCCGGCATAGCCGACGGTCGTCTTAGTCACGCCCTTCAGCCGTTCAAACACAGCCTGCGTCCCCCAGAAGCATCCCCCGGCGAAAACGGCGGTAGCCTGCCCGTGCGCCGAGGCGAGCGGCACATCCTCCTTAGCGGGCGGAATCGGCTCCTTCGGAGCCGCAATGGCGGCACAGCCCAGAATCGAAAAAGCAAATGCGAACCCTGCGAAGCTGGCAATCCCCAGGATCAAACGCGCGAGCATAGAAGTCCCTCCTATAGGCTGATTATAGGACGCGCCACGCCCCAAAACGGTCTAAGAAATTGATGATACTCGCGAATGCCGCGAGCCTTGCGCACGCCGCTACCGGGCGGAGTGGACGGCGGCCGCCAGGCCGCGGAGCAGCGGCAGGGTGTCGGCCCAGCCGAGGCAGGCGTCGGTGATGCTTTGGCCGTAGACGAGGGGCTTGCCGGGGACTAGTTTTTGGGCGCCGGCTACCAAGTTACTTTCGAGCATTACGCCGATGATGCGCTGGTCGCCTTTGGCTACCTGCTGCGCTACTTCGCGGCAGACCGTGGCTTGCTTGGTGTAATCCTTGCTGCTGTTGGCGTGGCTGCAATCGACCATGACTCTGGGGGGAAGGCCTGCATCCTGCAATTTTTGGCAGGCACTATTTATGGCGTCCGGGCCGTAGTTGACCGTCCCTTTGCCGCCGCGGAGGATTACGTGGCAATCGGGATTGCCCGTGGTTACAAAAATGGCGGTCTGGCCGGTCTTGGTACAGCCTAGAAACGTGTGCGGCTGCGCGGCGGAGAGTACGGCTTCGACGGCGATCTGCGCGTCGCCGGAGGTGGCGTTCTTGAAGCCTACCGGGCAGGAAAGTCCTGAGACGAGCTGGCGGTGGACCTGGCTTTCGGTGGTGCGCGCGCCGATGGCTCCCCAGCTGACCAGGCTCGCGACATATTGCGGCGTGATCATGTCGAGAAATTCGGTGCCGGCGGGCACGCCCATTTCGGCGAGATCGATCAGCAAATGGCGGGCGAGGCGCAGGCCGTCGTTAATTTTGTAGGACTGGTCGAGATACGGATCGTTCAGCAGGCCCTTCCAGCCGACCGTCGTGCGCGGCTTCTCGAAATACACGCGCATGACAATGCACAGATCGCGCGAGAGTTCGGCGATGGCTTCCTTCAGCAGGCCGGCGTATTCGCGGGCGGCTTTCGTGTCGTGAATCGAGCACGGGCCGACTACCACGATCAGCCGATGATCTTTCCCGGCCAGGATGCTGGAGATTTCCTCGCGCGCGTGGAATACCGTGGACGAGGCGTTTTCCGTTTCCGGCAATTCCTCTTCGAGGAATACCGGCGGGAGAACGACTTTGGTCCACTTGATGCGAAGATCGTCGGTGGTGTAAAGCATGGTCGCGTTCATTCTTCTCCTGGCTTCTCCTGGCAAACTTCCGGCGAAGCCCTGGTCGGTCCGCAGCAGTATTCCAGCAATATGGTTGTTAAAGTGAGCCTCTAATTTAGCAGTCTTTGAGGCAGAATTCCTCCCGGATTCGGTTTGGGCGGGAGGCACGCTTCACGCGAGGGTTGTTCGACGCGGCTTGCTCGACGAAGGATGCGCGCGGAGACCGGTCTAGAAGCGCGAGACTACGAAGAGTCCCAGGCCGATGGCGATGATGTCTTCCGGCACGGCGATGGCGATGTCGGGGACCTTGAGTCCCCGCACCAGACCGCGGCGCGCTTGATAACCACCGAGCGTGCCGGCGATGGCACCTATGACGCCGAGTGCGATCCCGAGAGCGACGGGCTGCCCGGCGGCCAGCGCGAGCCCCGCTGCCGAGAATCCGCCGCTCACGATGCGCGCGCTGAATTGCATGGGCACGGTGCGGGCGGGGGTGGACGGGAGCTGGTCGGTCACATATTCGCTTGCCGCGCCGATCGTGAACAGCACCAGGGCGATGGTGGAACCCATGAACGCGAAGCGCGTGTCGTGAAGGTTGAGCCATCCAAGATGCGCTCCCCAGGCGACGGCGGCAGGGGCGGTCACGGTTCGGAGGCCGGCGACGAATCCAATAGCGATCAGGAGCAGCCACAGTTCAGTAGTAGACATAGTCCGGGTAGCCTAGGCCCGGGCGCGAAGGCTTGTCAACAAGATCGCGCTACAATTTCAACGGCTCGACTTCAGCGGCTCGACGGCCAGGGCGGCCGCAGATTGGCCGCACGGATGGGCGCGCCCCTCATGTATACTGAGTAGCTTGGCCGGGTAGTTTCGCAGGGAACCCCAGGCAAATCGACTCGGAAGGCCTAACCTTGACCTTGGCATCGAGCGTCGTTTTCCTTCTGGCTTTCAGCAGCGGCCCCTTCACGAATTACTGGCACCGGCTGGTCGACCCCACGTTTCGCGGGCTGTATCAAGCCAACGCGTTCGATCTCGCCATCATGCTGCCGTATTTTCTGGTGATGGTGGTTCTCGCCACCTACGGAATTCACCGGTATTTTCTGGTCTACAATTTTTATAAACACCGCAAGAACATTCCTGGGCCGCCGCCGGAGATCACCGACTGGCCGAAGGTCACGGTGCAGTTGCCGATTTACAACGAGCGGTACGTCACCGAGAGACTGGTGGAAGCCGCGGCGCAATTCGATTATCCGCGGGAGCTTTTGCAAATCCAGTTGCTCGACGATTCCACCGACGAGACGCAGGCCATCGCCGCCGATTGCGTGGAGCGGCAGCGGTCCCTGGGCGTCCCGATCGAATACATTCATCGGGACAACCGCGAAGGCTACAAGGCCGGCGCTTTGCAGGAAGGGCTGAAGACAGCTACCGGCGAATTCGTCGCGATTTTCGACGCCGACTTCATCCCGCCCGCGGATTTCCTGCGCCGCACCGTGCCGTACTTTGTGGACCCCAAGCTGGCCATGGTGCAGACGCGCTGGAGCTACATCAACCGCCATTATTCGGCGCTCACCGAGGTGGAAGCGATTCTGCTGGACGGGCACTTCGCCATCGAACACTCGTCGCGCTATCGCAGCGGGCTGTTTTTCAACTTCAACGGCACGGCGGGCATCTGGCGGCGCGAATCGATCGAGGACGCGGGCGGCTGGCAACACGACACGCTCACGGAGGACACCGATCTTTCTTACCGCGCGCAGATTCGCGGCTGGCAGTTTCTCTACTTGCCGGAAATTGAGTGCCCTTCGGAGCTGCCCGTCGAGATGAACGCGTTCAAGTCGCAGCAGGCGCGCTGGGCCAAGGGGCTGATGCAGACGGCCAAGAAGATCCTGCCGAAGCTGATGCGCGCGGATGTGCCGGCATCGGTGAAGGCTGAAGCGTTCTTTCATCTGACGGCGAACGTCAGCTACCCGCTGATGATTTTCATGTCCATGATTCTGCTGCCGGCGATGATTGTGCGCTTTTACCAGGGCTGGTTTCAGGTGCTGGTGATCGATCTGCCGCTGTTCCTGGCGTCTACCTGCTCGATTTCTTCCTTCTATCTGGCCGCCGAGCGCGCGCTTTATCCCAAAACGTGGAAGCGGACATTTCTCTACCTGCCGTTTGTGATGGCGGTGGGGATCGGGATAGCGGTGCGGAACGCGGTGGCGGTGCTGGAAGCGATTGTCGGCAAAAAATCCGAATTTGTGCGCACCCCGAAATACCGCGTGGAAGCCGGCGCCAAGCACGACAGCGCCTGGGTGAAAAAGAGTTACCGCAAGCGCGCGGGATGGATGCCCTACGCCGAGGTGCTGCTGGGGATTTATTTTGCGGCGGGCGTGCTCTACGCGATTCAAAACGAAAATTACGCGACGACTCCGTTCCTGCTGTTGTTCGTATGGGGCTACCTGTACACCGGGCTGATGTCGCTCTCGCAGACGTATCTGGGGCAATTGCGGTTGGGACGCGCTGACGAGCAGACGCAGACGCCAGCTCCCGAAGTGCGCCCTGCGTCGACGGGTATGCCGGGGTTCTAGTGGCGCTCGCTCGAAGTACGCTGCCGCCACAGGCTGATGTGAGCCGCTTGGAAAGTTCTTCAAAACCTCGCCTTCGTGGTTCCCGTTTTACCGCAGGCTGCGCTTCCGTGGTTCTCGCCGCTTCGTTTTTCTGCTGCCTCGCGCAAGCGCGTTTTCGCCAGCCCAACTCCGAATATCAGGGGCGCCGCGCGCAGCTTCGCGCGAAATTGGATGGGCCCGTCGTAATCTACGGTTACACCGGGCATGAGGACGCTTCGGAAGTCGCCATCTTCTTTCAGGAGCCTACCTTCTATTATTTGTCCGGGCACGACGAGCCGGGCGCCGCGCTGCTGTTGATTCCCGATACTCCGAACGCGAAGACAGCGGAGGGCCCACGCGAGATTCTCTATCTTCCGCCGCGCGATACTGCGCAGGAAAAATGGGAGGGTCCGAAGATGGGTCCCGATGATCCGGGCGTAGCGGAAAAGACCGGCTTCGCCGCCGTCGAGCCCCTCGCGAATCTGCGCGCGGACCTGGTGAGGCTGTCGAAAAATTACGCGAATTTTTACACGCTGCTGCCGCCGTCGCAGGAAGACGGCTATCCGCACTTTACTTTTTCTACCAAGCTTGTTCGCGACGCGGTGCCGCAGGCGAATCTGAAGGACGCGACGGCCCTCATCAACGCGATGCGCCAGGTGAAATCGCCCGGCGAGTTGGCGCTGCTGCAGAAGGCCATCGATGTCTCGGTGGACGCGCAATTGGACGCGATGCGGCGCATGCGTCCGGGGCTCTTCGAGTATCAAGTGGCCGCGCGCATGAAGGAAATCCACGAAATGGGCGGCTGCGCGCGGGAGGCGTATGCGCCCATCGTCGGCACGGGGTTCAATTCGACGGTGCTGCACTACAGCGGTTTGAACGATCAGATCAAGGATGGCGACGTGGTGGTGCTCGACGTGGGCGGGGAATACGGAGGCTATGCCGCGGACATTACGCGCACGCTTCCTGCGAATGGAAAGTTCACGCCGCGCCAGCGCGAGATTTATGACATCGTGCTGGGCGCGCAGAACGCGGCGCTCGCGGCGGTGAAGCCCGGCGCGAAGCTCTATGGCGGGCCCGGCAGTCTGCAGCAGATCGTCACCGATTATTTCAGCACGCACGGGCACGACAAGGAAGGTCGCCCGCTGGCGCGATACTATATCCATGGCGTCAGCCATCACCTTGGCTTGGATGTACACGATCCCGGGGACCGCGACCGTCCGCTCGAGCCCGGCATGGTAGTGACCGTCGAGCCGGGGCTTTACATCCCTGAAGAAAATCTCGGCGTGCGCATCGAGGACGATGTGCTGGTCACCAAGGACGCCTACGAGCTTCTCACCGCCCGCCTGCCGCGCGATCCGGACGAAGTGGAGAAGATGATGGCCGAGGGCGTTCCGGCTTCGGTAGCGCGGCCCGTGCCTGCAACCGAAACCAATCGCAAGTAATCAAATAGGAGTAGGATGATTTTAGCAGGCCCCACGCGCACCGGGGCGAATGGATATTTTATAAATTTTGGAGGTAGTCAGCCATGACCCACTCCTCCTCTCGCTCTTCTTCTCTTTTCCCTTCTAAGCTTTTCTTGGCAATTTTTGCGATTTTTGCACTCGCTTGCTCGCCGAACCCTTCATTCGCCCAGCATGGCGGCGGCCACGGCGGAGGTGGTGGCTCCCACGCAGGCGGCGGGGGAGGTTTCCACGGCGGAGGTGGAGGCGGAGGCTTCCGCGGCGGCAGCGCGCGCGGGTTTAGCGGCGGAGGCGGTAGCTCGTTTGGTGGAGGATCGTATCGCTCCGGCGGATCTTCGGCTGCGCGGTCATTTGGCGGCGGCTCCGCGTATCGTGGCGGCGCCGGTGGCTACGGATATGGCGGTGGACGCTCGTACGGTGGCTCGGCCTATCGCGGGGGCGCGTATGGCGGGTCTTACGGAGGAAGGGGATCGGCCTACGCAGGCGGGCGTGGCTTATCGAACGGCGCCGCGCGGTCGTCGAACGCTCGCAGCGCGATTGCGGACGGGCAGTGGCATTCTTTCGGGGGCGCGCGCGGCGGCGCAGCTGCGGGCGCTGGAGCGGGCGGGCGAAGCTTCGCAAATAGCGGCGGTGCGCGTGCAGGCGGTGGAGTTCGCAACGCAAGCGCTGCGATCGCCGATGGTCAATGGCATTCCTTTGGCGGCAGCCGCGGCGGCGAATCCGCAGGGCGATCCTACTCGGCGAGTTTTGCGGGACGTTCCGCTTCGGGTGCTTCGGCGTTTTCCAGCGCGCGGTCCGGCAGTTCTTTGGCAGGACGCTCCGGCTCTGGCTTGAGCAATTCCCGGTTTGGGCAGAGTGCGTCTCTCTCCGCTACCTCGAGGTTTGGCGTTGGAAGCGCGTTCGGCAATCGCGGCATAGGTGCGTTTGGCGGCGGCTTGGGTTACGGCTGGCGCGGAGGCTGGGGCTGGGGAGGTCGAGGTTGGGGCTATGGCGGCTGGGGCTGGGGTTGGGGACTCGGTTTCGGCTGGGGCTGGCCCGGTTGGGGCTGGGGCCTGGGGTGGGGTTGGCCGTATTGGGGACTCTCATGGAGCTATCCGGCATGGGGCTATGGGGGCTGGAATCCCTATTGGAATCCCTACTGGTACGATCCGTTTTCCTACGGCAGTTATGCTCCCGACTACAACTACGGCATAAACTCGGGCGATCCGGCGTACTCCGATCCGGGTTATGGCGCTTACGGCGAGCCAAGTTCGAGCATCGGCTTGTTCTCGTCGCCGTTTAACGGGACCGGCATGCCCGCTCCCGAAACTACGAGCCCGCTGAACCGGAACGATATCTTTAAGTCCCCGGTAGCTCCGGCGGCAGGAAGCTCAACTCCGGCATTTACGCCTGCACCGGCGCGTCGGCCAGCGCCGCCGCAACTGCAAACCGTGGCGCAGCCGCCGTTGTTGAAGACCTAAGCGCGGGCGGCTATTCGAAGATCGGCAGGCACAGCGGCGCCTGGACGTGGAAGTCCAGGCGGGCGATTTCATCGAGCGCACGGTGCAGCACGCTGCTGCTGCAGGCCTCGATGGTCATCACGAACGGCAAGCGGTCATGCGGGAAGCCCGGCTTCTGCATGACCGCGTCCAGGCTCACCCCATACTTCGCCAGGATCGTTGCAATGGATGCGACGATTCCCGGCTGGTCCTTCACCACGAATCGAATGTAGTGCGGCACCGTGAAATCCCCGCTGACTGAATCGGGCGTTTCGACGGTGGTCTGGATGTAAGCCTGCGGGGCATTGGCGGTGCGCGCGATGGAATACAGGTCGGAGACGACCGCAACCTCCGTGGGATCTCCTCCCGCCCCATACCCCGAAAAAACCATGTGGCCCGCATACTCGCCCGAAGCAGTCACCATGTTCTTGCTGCCTTCGGCGTGCGCGGTAAGGGAGGAAAGCGGCACGATGGCGGGCTGCACGGCCGCAAAGAGGCGCAGGCCGCTGGATGTGTCCTTCTGCGCGCAGGAAATCTGCCGGATGGTGCAATCGAGTTCGCGCACGTACGCAAAATCGACCGCCTCCACCAGTGAAATGGGGCGGCACGGAATCTGCTCGTTCTTCACGCGCAGATGCAGGCCGGCCTGCGTGAGGATCACGAGCTTGGCGCGCGCGTCGTAGCCTTCCACGTCGCTGGTGGGATCGGCCTCGGCGTAGCCCAGTTTTTGCGCTTCCTTCAGGGCGGAATCGAAGCTCGCTCCGTGGGCCTCCATCTGCGTGAGGATGTAATTGCAGGTGCCATTCAGGATGCCCGCGATGCGGTAAAGCTGATCGCCCGCGAGGCCCTCCTGGATGCCGATGATCGCGGGAATGCCGCCGGCGACCGACGCTCCGTATTCAAGGCGGCGTCCCATCTTGCGCGCGAGGTCGGCGAGTTCGGCGCCGCGCTCGGAAATCAGCAGTTTGTTCGCGGTCACGACGGATTTACCCGCCTGCAGGGCTTTGCGAATCCACTCGCAGGCCGGCTCCATGCCGCCGATGAGTTCGACAACCACGTCGACATCCGAAGCGAGCACTTCCTCGGCGCTCTCCGTCCAGCGGATGCCGGACGGCAGGCCGTCCACTTTCTTTTTGGCGATGTTGCGGTTGCAGATGTGGGTGAGCGAAAGCGGACCGCTGGGATCTTTGCTCAGGATTTTCGCCACGGAACGGCCGACGGTGCCGAAACCGATCATGCCGATTTTCAGCCGTTTGCCGCCCGGAGAATTTTTCTCCGCCGCCGGCCGCTCGGCGGTCTCCACATTCAACGCAACGTTCTTCGCCACCCGTGATCTCCTCAACCCCACTTGATCTGGAAACGCGTCATTGTACCAGACGCAGAACGTTTGAACGAAGGGCGCAGGCAGGAGTGCCTGTGCTATCAAAATCGAAGTCCTCGCCGATAAAATTTCTTATTTCAGGTATCATCAAGCGTTCCTTTCTGCTGCGACCCGAAGGAGACTCGATTGATTGCACGTTATACCCGCGCCGAGATGGGGCGCGTCTGGAGCGACGAGAACAAGTTTCGGAGGTGGCTGGACGTGGAGCTGGCGGCCACCGAGACGCTGGCCGAAGCCGGCACCGTGCCGCGCGAGGCTGCCGCGAAGCTGCGCGAGCGGGCGCGGATCAACGTAGCCCGCATCCACGAGATCGAAGCGAAGGTTCGCCACGACGTGATCGCGTTCACCGTGGCGGTGCAGGAGACCGTCGGCGATCCGGAAGCGGCGCGCTGGCTGCACTACGGGCTCACTTCGAACGACGTGGTCGATACCGCGCAGGCGCTGCTGATGCGCGATGCGTCGCGGCTGATCGAGCAAGGAATCGAGAAGCTGGGCGACGTGCTCGAGCGCCGCGCGTGGGAATTCAAGGACACTCCGGAGATTGGCCGCACCCACGGCATTCACGCCGAGCCGATCACCTTCGGCCTGAAGGTGGCGAACTGGTACGCCGAGAACCGCCGCGACGCGGCGCGGTTTCAGGTGGCTGCCCGGCAGATGGCCGTGGGAAAGATTTCCGGCGCGGTGGGAACCTGCACGCATCTGGGCCCGGAAATCGAGCAGAAAATCTGCGAGAAGCTAGGACTGGAAACCGCGCCGATCACGTCGCAGGTGATCGAGCGTGACCGGCACGCGCAGTATGTGGGGACCCTCGCGATTGTGGCGGCGTCACTCGAGCGCATCGCGCAGGAAATCCGCCATCTTCAGCGCACGGAGGTGCGTGAGGCCGAGGAGCCGTTCGGCGGGGAGCAGCGCGGGAGTTCGGCCATGCCGCACAAGCGCAACCCCGTATCGAGCGAGCAGATTTGCGGGCTGGCGCGCGTCGTGCGCGGCAATTCGGTGGCGGCGATTGAGAATATCGCCCTGTGGCACGAGCGCGATATCTCGCACAGCTCGGTGGAACGAGTGATCCTGCCCGACTCGACGATTCTTCTCGATTACATGCTGCACCGCACAACGGAGATCGTCGCGAACATGAAGGTGTTCCCGGAACGGATGCTGCGCAACCTGAACGCAACCCAGGGGCTGGTGTTTTCCGGGCAGCTTCTGCAGGACCTGGTGGAGCATGGGGCGCCGCGCGAGGGCGCCTATAAGTGGGTGCAGGCGCACGCCATGGCGGCATGGGAGTCGGAGTCGAGTTTTCAGCAGCGCGTGTCGGCCGATCCCAATATCCGGAAGTATCTCGACGATAAGGCTCTCGCCCATACGTTCGATCTGCGGCGGCAGTTGCGCGCCGTGGACGCGATTTTTCGTCGCGTTTTCGGGGCCGATACAGAAGCCACAGCCATTTCCAGCGGCACAGGCAACGCAAGCAATTCACACTAAAGGCTTAAGGGAGAGTTCACATGAGGGTGATTCTGCACGTCACGATGCCGGTCGAGCCGTTCAACAGTTTTGTGAGGGATGGATCGGCGGGCACCAAGATCAAAAAGATTTTGGACGAAGCGAAGCCGGAAGCCGCCTACTTCACCGACACCGACGGCCAGCGGAGCGGATGGATAATCATCGATCTAGTCGACGCGTCGAGGATTCCCGCGCTAGCCGAGCCTTGGTTTCTAACCTTCCACGCCAAGTGTGAGCTAAAAATCGCGATGACGCCGGAAGACCTGGCCAAGTCGGGAATCGATGCGATCGGGAAGAAGTGGTAGGCGTTCCGCGGATGTGGGTCGGCGAATAGGGATCCTTCGCTGCGCTCAGGATGACTGCGAAGAGCGCACGCCAAGAGAAAGACCGACCCTTGACACCAAAGGGTCGGGCACCCGCAAAGGCAACGACAACGGCAACAACAAAAGCAACGGCGGAGGCAACGGCGACTACTACGGCAACGGCGACTACGACAGCAAAGCGACTACCAAGGCAACGGCAAAGGCAACCGCAGCGGCTACGGCAATGGCGAAGACGAAGAGAGAGGCTTCGCTGCGCTTCGGGGGTGGCTGTTACTGCTTGGGCTTGAGGGCGGAGGCCCAATTCAGCACTACGGTGAATGCCTCCGCTGCGCGCTGCTCCACAGGCAGCGGCACCAGAAAGCGCTTCAAGTCGGGGGTCGCGGCGGCGCCGCCTCTTCCGCGCACCCGCGGCAGTTTGACGAGGGGCTGCGGGACGCCGGCTTGAAAAGAACGGCCGGCATCCACGCTGACTGACATCAGCGTCATCCCATCGATGCTGGCGTAAGCGAGTTCCTTTCCATCCGCTCGCCATATGGAGTAAATGCCGCCACTGTTGGAAATCATCCATTTGGCGCCGGCATCGCCGGCGCTCGCCGAGTCCGAGAATGCCCGCACATAAATCTCAAATTGTCCGCTTTCGTTCGACGTGTACGACACCCAGCGGCCGTCGGGAGAAAACCTGGCATTGGATTCATAGAAGCGGTCGATTGCAGAGAAGGGGATGGGCTTGGGTTCTCCTGTCATGGGGAGAGCCCAAATATGCTCCAGAGTGAAGTTTCGGCTGGCGCCGTACAGGAGAAAGCGTCCATCGTGGGACCAGGAGAAGGGCCGTTTATCATCCCCGCTCCGGAGCAGCAGTTGTTCCATTTTCGAACCGTCGGCGGGCTTCCGGTACAAATTGAAGGTCTGCTCGCGATTCGACGTAAATACGATCTCGCTGCCGTCGGGAGACCAGACAGGAACGTTGTTCGTTCCCGGCCCAAAAGTGAACCGTGTATTCGTGCCGCGCCGAAGGTCCAGCAGCCAGATGTCTTCGTTCGCACCTGACGAATCTTCGGCAATGGCCACGCGATTTCCGTCGGGCGAAATGCGGGGAGATCCGACAATCAACGCTGGATCGCCCACTTTTTCGACTGCCTTTCCCTGGGTATCCAGCCACGTGAGCTGATACTGTTGCGGGGCTGCATGGCCCCGGTAGACGAGCACATCACCAGTCGCGGAAAAATGCCCCGTTTCGAAAGCCGACGCCACCTTTTCTGCAACCGGAGTGGCCTGGCCGAGAAGCTCGAGGCTGGAAAGGTCAAGACTCTGAGCCATTAGCACGCCGTCGCGCATGAAGAGCAGATGGCCCGGCTGGCCGTCAGCGGACGGCGTGTATGTGGCTCCGAATCCGGTAGCCAGGATTCGTTTCCTGCTTTGTTTTTCGGGAGGA
>CAZRKW010000076.1:0-16305 GCA_964600355.1 uncultured Acidobacteriaceae bacterium | reverse complement strand
CTTTTCGTGGCCAACCACATGTCGTTCGTCGACGCGCTCCTGCTGATCGCTTCCACCGACCGCCCCATTCGCTTCCTCATTTTCAAGGACATTTACGACCTGCCTTTCGTCAAGCCGTTCGCGAAGCTCATCCGCGCGATTCCTATCTCCTCCGAGCTCCGCCCGCGCGAGATGCTTCGCTCGATCCACCAAGCCAGCGACACGATTCGCTCCGGAGAAGTGGTCTGCATCTTTGCCGAGGGGCAGATCACCCGCATCGGCCAACTGCTTCCCTTTCGCCGCGGCATGGAACGGATCATGAAGAACGTCGACGCGCCCATCGTGCCTGTGAACTTGGACGGCGTGTGGGGCAGTATCTTCAGTTTCGAGCGCGGGCGGTTTCTCTGGAAGATGCCTCGCGCGATTCCCTACCCCGTCACCGTCAGTTTCGGCAAGCCGCTGCCGTCCACAGCCACGAGTTTCGAGGTGCGCGAAGCCGTGCAGCAATTGCAGACGGATGCCTGGGTCCATCACAAGAGCCGCATGCGAACGCTGCACCGCAGCCTCATCCGTACGGCACACCGTTCGCCCTTCCGCTTTGCAATGGCAGACAAGCGTCGCCCGCGCACGAAGTGGGCCGGCGTGCTCCTCAGCGCGATCTTTCTCGCGCGACGACTGCGAGCCACATGGGCGGGCCAGGAAATGGTGGGCATCCTGCTGCCGCCCTCGGTCCCGGCCGCGCAGGTGAATTTTGCGGCAATGCTCGCGGGGAAAATCCCGGTGAACCTCAACTACTTGGCATCGGAGGAATCGCTCGCCTCCTGTGCCGCTCAGTGCAAGCTGGAAACCGTCATCACCACCAAGACTCTCCTCGACCACGTTCCGCTGAAGGTTCCCGGCAAGACGATCCTGCTGGAAGAGGCCGCTGCCTCTCCCACGCTACGCGAGAAAACCATAGCACTGCTGCTATGGTTTCTGCCAGGCAGGGTGCTGGAACGCGCGTTCACGGGCGGCAAGAGCAAATCCATCGATGCCCTCGCCACCGTCATCTTCTCCAGCGGCAGCACCGGCGATCCCAAGGGCGTGATACTGACGCACTACAACATCGCGTCCAACATCGAGCAGGCAGGCCAGACGTTCCAATTCGACAAGAAAGACTGCATCCTGGGCGTACTTCCGTTCTTCCATTCCTTCGGCTTCACGGTGACTCTCTGGCTTCCCGCCGTGCTCGGGATCAGCGTGGTGTACCATCCCAGCCCGCTTGACCTGGGCGCCGTCGGGGATCTAATCCGCGACTATCGCGTGACGTTTTTGCTGGCGACGCCGACGTTTCTTCAGAAATACACGGCGCGCTGCAACCCGGAGGATTTCGGCAGCCTGCGCTTTGTGGTCGCGGGCGCTGAAAAATTGCCCGAGCGTCTGGCGATCGCTTTCGAGGACCGCTTTGGCATCCGCCCTTTGGAGGGTTACGGCGCGACGGAATGTTCACCGGTGGTTGCCGTGAACACTCGCGACTTTCGAGCGCCTGGGTTCCATCAGGTAGGCGGCAAACGCGGGCATATCGGGCGCCCGCTGCCGGGCGTCAGCGTGCGCATCGTCGATCCCGAAACACACGAGGCACTTCCCATCGGCACGGCGGGGCTTCTCCTCGTGCGGGGTCCGAACGTCATGAAAGGCTATCTGGACAAACCGGAGAAAACTTCCGAGGTTTTGCGCGATGGCTGGTACATCACCGGCGATATCGCCTGCCAGGACGAAGATGGCTTCCTCGCCATCACCGACCGCTTAAGCCGCTTCAGCAAGATCGGCGGCGAGATGGTGCCGCACATCAAAATCGAAGAACAACTGCATGAGCTCGCGGGCGTAACGGAGCAATGCTTCGCCGTAACCGGGGTTCCCGACGGGAAAAAGGGCGAACGGCTCGTGGTGCTGCATACCCTCGACCCCGAAGCATTGCAAGCCACGATGGAAAAGCTCTCGCAAGCCGGACTGCCCAATCTCTGGATGCCCCGCCCGAATCAGTTCTTCCTCGTGGAGCAGTTGCCGTTCCTTGGCACCGGAAAGCTCGATCTGCGCCGCATCCGTGAAATTGCGCTCGACCTGTCCTCCGTCCGGCAAGAATAAAGCCCAGGCGGAAGGACGCGTTGATTCCGTCAGAATATCCCAAGCTTCACGTGCAGGAATTTTTTGGGGTTCTGACGAAAATCGCTGACCATTAACCGCATGTCCCCGGCAAGTCCCGTAAAATTGTCGTAAAATGCCGGATCGTTGAACATTTTACCGAGCGTTCCCTGGTTCGAGTTCAGTTTCCCGGTGGCATCGCGAACGTTGGCGGAGGCGTCTTTCAAATTCGTATAGAGCGCGTCATCGTGGACCAGCTTGCCCAAGCTTCCCTTCCCTTCATTCACCCCGTCTAGAAGAGTGTTCCCCTTGTCCGTTAAGCTCTTTGCGCTGTTATAAAAGCCGGGATCGTAGACCAGCTTGCCCATCGTGCCCTTCTGTTGCTCGACCGCGCCCAGCACGTTGTTCACGTGATCGACGGCTGTCGCCGTTTTGTTATAAAACTCATCCGAGGCGACAAGCTTCCCCATGGTGCCCTTCCCATCCTGGATCGACGTAACCAGCGCGTCCATTTTTCCCGCCGTCGCATCCAGGTGGTTATACAGCGACGGATCGTTCATGAGTTTTCCGAGTGTACCATGGCCCTTGTGGACATCGTCCACGATCCCGCGCAGGTCATCGGAAAGCGCTCCGAGGTTCTGCATCAGGTCCGCGCCGCGTTCGACCATCTGCTTCATCGCGGCCTCCTCCTTGCCAGGCACCACGCCGTTCGGCGGGATCACCGACCCGGTCAACCCGCGTGAAATGGTCACGTAGCGATTGCCCAGCAAGCCCTCGGTAATGAGGCTCGCGCTCGAATCCGTGCGTATGTCGTTCTGATACTTTTTATCGATACGCAGAACGAGCGTGATGTTGTGCTCCTGATCCTGCGGATGCGGCGTGAGCGCGATCGATTGCACGTTGCCGATGGCCACGCCATCGAGGCGCACGGGCGCGCCGGTCTCGAGTCCCTCGACCTCCGGCAAGTAAGTCGTCAGCCGGTACTTGGGCCCGAGTATGCCGGCGCCCGTGACATAGAAAGTCCCCAGGGCCAGGATAAATAGCCCCGCGAGCACGAAGAGACCCACCCGAAGTTCCGCCCAGCTCAATTGTTTGCGTTGCGCCATCGCCTTCCCTCCTCAGTTCCAACTCATTCTGCGGATGCCAGAAACTTTTTCAGGTACTCATCGGACGAGTGCAGCATCTCGGCCGCATGGCCTTCGAAATACACGCGGCCCTCGCGCAGTACCAGCACATTAGTGGGCGCGCTCGCCACCGCAGTCGCAGGAGCCACAGGATCCGCAAGCTGTTTCGCCCCGCCCTGCACCGGGCCCTGACCATCGAAATTCACCCGCACCAAGCGCCCGCTGGATGGCTCCAGGCGAAAGGCCGCCAGGCCGAAAGCATCCTGCACGCGGTGGGTGGCGAGCAGCGACGTCACGCCCTGCAGGTCGCGCCCTCGCAGCACCAGCATAATGATCGTCTGGGATGTTACCGGGTCAAGTCCCGCCGTGGGTGAATCGTAGAACACGAGTGGAGGCCGGTCCACCAGGGCTCGCGCAATGGAAACCCGCCGCCGCATGCCGCCCGATAATTCCGCCGGGTACTGATCGACGGTCGCTTCCAGCTCCACAAAGCGCAAGGCCTCCCGCACCCGAGTCTCAATCTCGTCTTCCGCCACGCTTTCTTCGCGCAGTCGAAAAGCGACGTTCTCCGCAACCGTGAGCGAATCGAACAACGCGCCTTCCTGAAACACGAATCCGACATGGCGGCGAAAATCGAGAAGGTCCTGCTCCTTCATTTCGCTGAGTTCGTGGCCCATCACCCAGATGCGCCCCGCGTCGGGACGGAGCAGGCCCGCCGCCATCTTCATGATCAGGGTCTTGCCGGAACCGCTTTCGCCCAGCAGCACTTTGGTTTCGCCCGGCCACACTTCGAAGGAGACGCCCTGCAACACGTCGCCGTCATCGAAGCCGATCCGCACGTCCTTGAAAGCGATCAGCGGCTCGCCCGGAACGGTCTTGGGGATTCCCTCTTCAGGCGCCGGGCGAGAGAGGTAGGTCATATGGAAGATTATAGAGGCATTTCCCCGCGATGCGGAGAAGCTTCGGTCAATTTAGTCTGGGGGAAACTCGAAAGAATCATCCGGCTTTTCCAAAGATGAAAAGAAGTACTTTCGCAAGGAAGAAATCGAAAACCAGCACCATCACCGACGAGATGACCACTGCCGAAGTGGTCGCGCGGCCCACGCCCTGCGTGCCGCCCTTGACCCGCAGGCCCTGAAAGCAGGCGATGGTCGAAATCAAAAAGCCGAAAATCACCGGTTTGGCCATCC
Organism: uncultured Acidobacteriaceae bacterium; assembly: GCA_964600355.1. Lineage (GTDB taxonomy): Bacteria > Acidobacteriota > Terriglobia > Acidiferrales > UBA7541 > Palsa-295. Next base: position 11,891 of record CAZRKW010000076.1, on the reverse strand, counting down.
CCTGAACCAGATCGCCGCCTTCCAGCGCATCCACGGCGCGCGTCCAGAATTGAACGGCGCCCAGGCGCAGCGTGAAGTACGCCACGATGAAGCCGCCGACCAGTCCGACGAAATCCGCGACGGCAACGAGCAGCGGGAGCATCGTCACCATGGCAATCATACGCGGCGTCACCAGCTTGCGGATGGGATCGGTTCCCAGGGCGCGCATCGCGTCCACCTGTTCGGTGACCACCATCGACCCCAGCTCTGAGGCGATCCCCGAGGCGTTGCGACCGGCAACCAGGAGCGCTGTGATGGCCGGGCCCAGCTCGCGAACCAGCGAGAGCGAAACCGCGTCTCCTGTGAGCGCCGTTTCCCCGAAACGCTGGAACTGCCCGGCGGTCTGCAGCACCATCACTCCGCCAATGAAGAACGACGTGATCACCACAATGGGAAGCGAGCCCACCCCGATCTGGTCCATCTGCGCGAGGGTATCGCCCCAGTACTGCGGCGGAGTGAAAACGTTCGCGACGCACTGCATTACCAGCAGCGCATAGTCCTGCACGGCAAAGACTTGCCGTTTGAGGGTGTCCCCAAGCAGGGATGGGATGGATTCTACTTCGCCGGCCTCAGGCATCGTCAGGGGGCTGCTGTGCCAACCTCGGCTTGGGTCTAGGTCCAACTCTAAGCTTAACTTGACCTTGCTTCTGGCGTCGCCCTAGCTTAGCTCCACGGAACTGAATTCAGCGTATCGTCCGCACTCCGGCCCGTCAAGCGATCACAATCTGTTCGCCCCACTGTATTTGCATTTACCTGCCCAAATGCAGCCAGAAGGACGCGGAACCGGGCAAATTGTTAGCGAAAGGCGGATACCGGCTTGGGAGTTTCCGTTGTATGCTCTTGTGCAATGGAAACGGATAAGCAAGAGTCGAACCGTCCCGTCACGTACTGGATCGGCGAAGGCGCCGGATGGCTGCTGCGGCACGTGGTGAGTGGGCTGGCCGCTACCGGCGTGACTCCGAACATGTTTACGTTTCTGGGGCTGGCGGTGAATACGTGGGCCGCTATCCTTTTTGCGTACGGTCGGTTCGGGCAGGCGGCGGTGGTGCTTTTTCTCGCGGGATTTTTGGACATGGCGGACGGGCAAGTGGCGCGCCGCGTTGGACGCGTGACCGCGTTTGGCGCGTTTCTTGATTCCACGCTGGACCGCTACTCGGACTTGGCCCTCTACATGGGGCTGGTGGTTTATTACACGCTGGCCGGGCGGCCTTTCTATATGACGCTTGCCGCGGTGGCGATGGCGAGTTCTTTTATGGTGAGCTACTCGCGAGCGCGGGCGGAATCGCTGATTCCATCGTGCAAGGTGGGATTCATGGAGCGCCCCGAAAGGCTCGTGCTGCTGATTCTTGGCGGGACGTTCAACCGCATGGCGCAAGTGCTTTGGGTGGTGGCCACGATCTCGACGATTACCGTGATTCACCGCGTGGTTTATACCTGGCAGGAGCTTCGAGCTGGGCGTTCGCTTCCCGACGCGAGCGTCTCTTAAATTAAGAAACTCCCCGACGGTTTCAATTCTTCAGGGATTCCTCCACCGGTTGCGCAACGATATCCTGCACACGCTGGCGCAGCGCGTCCACCTCGCCGCGTCCCACCTTGGATGTGTCAATCGTATCGTGCAGATAGACCTTGATTTTCCCGGGATAGAGTAGCCAGTTGCCGGTCTGGAAAAACTCGAACGATCCAACGATGCTCACCGGCACGATCGGCACTCCGAATTTCTGGGCCAGATTGAAGATTCCCTTCCTGAAGGGCTGCACGTGGCCCGTCCTGGTGCGTGAGCCCTCTGCAAAAGCGATCAGGCTGATGTCCTTATCGAGCGCGGCCTTGGCGCGGCGGGTCATGATTTCCAGGCTTTCGCGGCTGGGCGCGTCAGGAACGGCGATGTTGCCGAAGCGGCCCATCATCCAGCCGTAGACGGGGATTCTGAAATGGGATTCGAGCTCGAAACCGCGCAGGAATTGCGGGATGGCCGAATAAACTACGAAGGGATCGAAGATGTTGATGTGGTTGGATATGAAGATGCACGTGCGGGCAGGGTCAAAGCCCGGGGCACGATGGACCTCCAGACGCGCGCCTGCGAGGCGAAGAATGTTGCGGAAGAAGAGGCGCTGAGGCCAATCGTTTTTTCGCGGGTCGACCAAGGCCGCAAGAACGATGAGGAAGAGGCAGACCACGGCGAAATGGATTCCGCTGATCGTCCATAGCAGGATCGAGCGGAGCGCGAGCCACGCTTTCCTCATACGGCCACGTCCAGCGCGCCCGGGAGGATTTCGATGGAACGCGGCCAGAGACGCAAAACCTCTCCATCTACCATGGCGTTTACCGGCGCTTCGAGATCGATTTCCGCGCGGCGGGTTGCGGCGCGGCTGGCCAGGGGATGATCGATGTGGGTGCCGGTGAAGAGGCGCGGGAAAAGCGCGAGGAGCCTTAGGCGGCCGACGGGCGACCAGCGAACATATTCGATGAGTCCATCGGTGGCGTCGGCTTTCGGCGCAATCATCATTTTACCGCCGGTGAATTTGCTGTTGCTGAAGGTGAGGAAGAGGCAGGGGCGCCGGTCCCATTCGCTCGCGCTGTCGACGCGATGAGGGAAGGCCGCGTGCTTCATTCCGATAAGGCGCGTGAAGACTCCGAGAATGTAGCCGAGCTCGCCCCAGCGTTTGAAGCGGCGATTGGTGAGTTCGCCGACGTCGGCGGGAAAACCCAGGCTTAGGAGATTTAGGAAGTAAAGCTCGCCTTCGGCGTGGCGGAGGCGAATCATGTCGCAGGAGCGGCGGCGATTTTCCTTGAGGGCATCGATGGTGTGCTCGACGCCGCTGGAGGTGAAGTCGCGCAGAAATGAGTTTCCGGTTCCGAGGGGCAGGAAGGCCAGCGTTGGGCGGCCACCCGTTTCGGCCTCCGGGAAGAGGCCGTTGATAATTTCGTAGGATGTGCCATCGCCGCCAACCGCGAGGAAATTCCGGATTCCGCGCGAATAGGCGGCGCGGGCTAGCGCGGTTGCTTCGCCTGCCCGAGTGGTATTGGCTACGTCGATATCGATGCCGGCTGCGCGCAGACGTTCCAGGGCTGCGGGCGCCAGCCGGCCGCTGCGGCCGCCTCCGGCGGCGGGATTCACGATTGCGAGGAAGCGCGGCCTCACCGGCGGGCAGTCCTTGGGGACGAGGGCGGGCTCAACCTCACAGCGGCACCACGGCTTCGCGTCCGCTTGTTTGGCGAATCTGTTCGGCCAATTCGAGGCGCTTCACTTTCATCGACGCGGTGAGCGGGAAATCGCGGTCCCATACCAGATAGCCGCTGATGCGCTTGTAATTCAGGAGGCGCTTGTTGCGGTCGGCGAGAGCCGTGGCTAATTCGGCGTTCATCGGCTTTCCGGATTCGGGGTGAACTACGATGATGAGTTGCTCTCCTACCATCGTGCGAGCGGGCCACAGATAGTTGGCGGCGAACACGCAAAACTCCTTCACGGGAAGTCCTTCGAAGGCGGCTTCAATATCCTCGGGATAGATATTCTTCCCTTCTTCGGTGACGATCATGTTCTTTTTTCTGCCGAAGAGCTGGAGATGGCCCGTCGCGTCGAGGCGGCCGAGGTCGCCGGTCATCAGCCATCCGTCAACAATCGTTTCGGCGGTCATTTCGGGGTCGTCGAGATAGTGGGACATCACCGTCTTGCCGCGCACGGCCACCTCGCCGATTCCTTCGGCGTCCGGATTGGCGATGCGGACTTCGATGCCGGGCAGCGGCTTTCCCACGGTGTCCGGGCGGAACGGCTTGAAATCGTTCACGGTGATCACGGTGCCGGCTTCGGTGCAGCCGTAACCGTTGCCGACCAGGATGCCCATGTCGTAGAAGAATTGCAGAGTCTTGGGTTCGGTGAATGCGCCGCCGACGAATAGGGCGCGCAGTTCTCCGCCAAAACCTGCGTGAACCTGACCTAAGAGCGCGCGGCTGAGCTTCAGGCGCGGCTTGCGCCGCGTAAGCGCGCGATTGACGGCGATGGCGGCGTGCAATACCTTGCGCTTCCCTTTTGGCAGCGCTTCGAATTTCTGGCGCAGCCCGCGCTCGAGGCTCTTCAAAACCATGGGCACGAGGCTCATGTAGGTGATTTTGTAGCGTGTGAAGGCGTCGCGAATGTATTCGGGGCGGAGCGTGCGCATGTGCACCACCGTTGCGCCACATGTGAACGGGCCGATGAAACCCACCATGAAGTCGATCGCATGATTTGTGGGCAAGATGCTCAGGTAGCTTACTTCGGGCCAGAAGGGGTAGAGCGTGGTGAGCGCGGCGCATTGCTCGAGATAATTCTCGTGCGTTAGGACGCAGCCCTTGGGACGACCGCCTGTGCCGGAGGAGTACACGATCGTCGCCATGTCTTGCCGGGCGCGCGGGACGAATGCCGGTTCGCCTGTGCCGCGAAATTCTTCCCAGCGTTTTGCTCCGGCGAGGTCGGCGTTGGCGGGTGCTTCCGTTACGAGCACTACGCGGGGCGCGAGGTCCTGAAAGCTTTGTTCTTTCGCGAGCGCACGCCAGAGATGATGCTCCACGATTAGGAATTCCGCTTTCGAGTGCACGAGTAGCTTCAGCTGCTCGGCTGCGGTGAGCTTGTAATCGAGCGGGACTAGGACGCCACCGCCGAAGAAAATCGCGTAGGCGGAAATCAGCCATTTGGACTGATTGGTCATGATAATTGCGGCGCGGCTGCCATTCTGGAAACCCGCCTCCTGCAGCGCTCGCGCGAGGGGATGGGCGGCTTCCTTGAATTGCCGGTAGGTGAAGCGGGCTTTCTCCTTGTCGCGATCGGATTCGATCAGGCAAATTTCACCGGGCCAGCGATCGAGCGCGTCGCGTAGCGCTTCCCCGAGACAGCTGTATTTGCGGAGGTCCAGCATCAGGAATTCAGCATCAGAGACGCGACTGGATGCGCTCCGCTAGCGTGCGGAAGTCGCTGACGCCCTGAAGCTCGTAGTCGGGCAGTTCGATGTGGAAGTGCTGCTCGATGCGCGTCAGCAGGTCGAGAGCTTGCAGGCTGTTGATACCGAGCTTCTTGAAAAAATCGTCGTCGGGGGCGAGCTGTTCGCGAGGGACCTTGAAATGGATCGAGGCCAGCTGCAGGACTTCGTCGGTGGTATTTTGCAGGGTCATAGGGTGGTATCTTGTATGAGAAAAACCAAGCGATCAAGGACGGATTTCTATTCCCGGGTCGTCAATGGCTGCCGGTCCAAAGCGCCCATGCTTCTGTTTTGGAGGATCGCACGCATACCCACTGGTCTGCCAACGGCAAGCCTGCGTAGTATAGGCCATCGGGTCAGCATCTGATCCAGCAGGGTATGGCAGAGCCGACCAGACTTCTCCCTGTCCCGGCTTTTTCCTAAAAACGACGACTCTACCGAAGTCCGTCAGCGGGAGGGTATGCAACTCGAAGCCTGCGGGAGAGAATCGCAGGATTGCAAAACCCTCTCGCGCGCCCACTGCCCCACCCACATATTCACAGACCAGCATGCCCGCGCCACTTCCTGATGGAACTATCGCGACGTGTGCAAGTGACAGAGCCTGATGTTTGATGAGATTCCCTACGTTGTAGCTTCGACTGGCATGCCCTCGACGGTTGGCCACGATAGTGGAGTCGTAGAAGTCGATGTCCTTCGGGCGCTCGTGAAATTCCACTGTCGTGGAACTGTCAAGCAGGATTCTGGCACGCAGCACATACTTGTCCCCGTCAATTGCCTTCTGATATTCGGCGGGACTCGGGCTAACAAATGTGTGAATAGCAGGAGATTTCTGATTCATCCAGTCCACATTCACATCGTCTGAAGATGTTGTCTCAGAATCGCCCCGGCTCGACTGAAGAGCCGGGGCCGCTGAACTCGAATTCAGAAGCAGCAGGACAGCTAACGCAGTCTTTGCCGACAGCATGATGAACCTCCAATCACTTTTCCTGCTCGGCAATCGACTTGTGAGAGCAGTGCGAGTGCGCTTTCGCTGAGCCGGTTAGCTGTGCGGCGAGCAGCCGGGTGAAATTATAACAGCGCCAATCGGGAGATTGGCGTTCCCAGGGGGACTGCACCCTTGAAGCACCCTTGCTTGCGAGCTGGCGCTCGCGCTTCACAACTGAGGTGTTCAGGGCAGATACGGTAGCGCGTCCTTGCTTTCTACGAACTTGCGCAGGCCCGCCTCGACGGCTGGGCGGGTGAACAGCTCGCAGAAGATTTCGATCTCCTGCTGCAATTCCGCGTGCGGAATTGGCTTGATGAATCGCTTGGCGGCGATGGCCGTCTCGCGGTCAAATTTCGCGAGCTGTGCGGCTGTGGCGCGGGCCACGCGGAGGGCATCGCCTTCGCCCGCTATCTGGCTCACTATGCCCACTGACTGCGCTTTCGTCGCGTTCATGCTGCGGCCGGTTAGCAGCAGATCGCGAACTACGGCGTTGCCCGCGTCTCGTTTTAGGCGCGGGATGCCGCCGAAGCCGGGAATCAGGCCGAGACGCAACTCGGGAAAGCAAAATCGCGCCATTTTGTCGGCGACGATCAGATCGCATGTTAGAGCGAGCTCAAAGCCGCCTCCGAAAACGACGCCATGCACGGCCGCGATGGTTGTTAGCGGAGCGGCGTCGATCGTGTTCATCACGCGATGAATGCGCTCGAGGAAATCGCGCACGCCGGACAGTCGGCTGGCCGGGCTCAAACCTTCCAGGCCGCGATATAGCTCGCGCAAGTCGGCGCCGGCACAGAAGCCCTCGGCGCGCGCGCTTGCGATAATCAGGGCGTGAGCGTCCGGCTGGAGCGATTCGAGTTCGGAGATAAACTTCTCGAGGTCGGCGAGCGTTTCCGAGCCGATCTCGTTGCACGGTGGGCGGTGGAGGGAAAGTTCGATGGCGCCCTCCCGCAATTGCCACGACAGCGTTTTTCCCTGGAAAGTTTTCATGCCGGCTGCTTCTGACTCTGATAAAGATTTTCAATTTCCGCGGAGAAACGCGCCGAGATGGCGTCGCGCTTCAGCTTTCCATTGGCCGTCAGCAGGCCGCTTTCGATGGTGAAAGGCTCCGGCAGAACATGGAAGGCGCGGATTTTCTTGTAGTGCGGAAGATTGGCGTTCACGGCGTCGATCGCGGATTGGATGCGCCCGACGTGCAATCCGTTCGTCTCGGAGGTTGTGAGAAGCAGGGTGAGGAAGCTTCGCTGGTTGCCCACCAGGATCACCTGCTGCGCCTCCGGCAATTGGCCCTGGAGCGCCTGCTCGATCGGCTCCGGGGCAATGTTGTGGCCGGAGTTGAGAATGATCAGATTCTTAAGGCGTCCGGTGATACGCCAGTTGCCGTTGGCGTCGACTTCTCCCTGGTCGCCCGTGTGGAACCAGCCATCGGTGATAGCCTTCGCCGTCTCGACAGGACGTTGCCAGTATCCGGCGAACACGTTCGGTCCACGGACGAGAATCTCGCCGGTATCTGCAACCTTCATTTCGACTCCGGGGATCGCGGGGCCGACTTTCCCCGGCTCGAAGTGCCGGGGATCGTCCATGGTGCAGATGGCGGTTGTCTCGGTGAGGCCGTAGACCTGGAGCACCGGAATGCCCAGCATCATGAAGAACCGTTGCGTTTCCACCGCGAGCGGCGCCGAGCCACAGATCAAGGCTTTCACGTTCGGGCCGATGTTTTTGCGTATCTTCGGGAACACCATCTTGCTGGCAATGGACAGGCAGAGGCGATCCACAGACGAGCTTGACGAGCTTTCGCCATCCTGCGCGTTCAGGAAGGTCTTCTGGGCGCGGCCGAAAATCGCGGCGGTGATTCCTCCGCGCTTTTGAATGCTCTCGGTTACTTTCGCGCGCACGCGTTCGAGGAGCGTGGGGACGTTCAGGAAATAATCGGGGGCGGCCAGCTTCAATTCGTCCGAGAGCTTGGCGAGATCGGTCGAGAGAGTGACCACGCTATCGCGGGAGAGGAATGTGAGTAGCGCTATCCAGGAAGCAGCGAAGCAGAAAGGCGTGTAGTGAAACACGTTGTCGAATTCGGCGTGCCCGGCCATCAGGACGTCGAGGCGGGCATTGGTGCATCCCAGCATGTGGCTGACGTTCCCGGCTTTCAGCACGACGCCCTTCGGCTCGCCGGAGGTTCCCGACGTATAGATGATGGTCACCGGGTCGCTATCGGCTTGCTGGAACGCGGCCGATTTGATCCCCGCGGGCCCCGCGAAAATGCGCTCCATCGATATGATCTCGGGCGCTTCCGGCCAGCGCGTTCGAAGCTCGGCGGAAAGAGCCTCATCGGAGCAGACGATCGCCGAAGGAGTCGAATCCTTCATCATGGCGGCGAGTTCGGCGGCCGCCTGGCGGGCGTACAGAGGCACCACAATCGCTCCCTCCGACATCAACGCCAAATCGAGCGCTACCCAGCGAATGCTGTTCGGCGCTACCACGGCTACTCTCTCGCCGGGCTTCAGGCCCAGCTTCGAGAGGAAGCGCCGCGCCTGGAAAACTAGCGCCAGGAGTTCGGCGCCGGTGACGGAGACGAATTTGCCGTCGCGTATCTCGCGCAGGAGAACTGCGTCCGCGTCCCGCTCGATGCGCGCGATGATGTGTTCGAGGAACGTCACGAGACGAGAACTCCGCTGTGGGCTTCGAGCAGCTCGTGAAGCAAGGGGCTGAGCGGAGGCAGATACTGTTCCCATCCAAGCACTCCGCGGCGCACGGGAAATTCGGGAAAGCGGCGGGCCACCTGCTCTTCGAGGTAGATGCCCATGCGCGCCATGGTTTGCAGGTTGCGAGCGACGGTCCTTTTCATGGCGTCGCGAACCTCTTCCTCTTGTTTGTCGAGGGCACGCAGCGCCGAGACGATACGATCGGTCAAGTCGGGATCGTCGACGGAGGCGAAAAGGTGCTCGTGCCCGCGCTCGCGCATCAGGTTGCGGATGCGCTCGTCCATCGTCACTCCGACTGACGGCACTCCGGCCGGCATCGAAGTGACTATCGCGTGGTAACGGGAGGACAACATGCGATGGGACGCGCGCAGGATGCTCACAATTTCATACATATTTAGGCGGTCGGAGGAGAAAATCGGGGCACCGCCCATCTTCGCCGCCATGCGTTCGCACGCATCGCGATCGAGCATCTCCATCGCCACGAGGACCGGGAATACCTTTCGCGTCTGCGCGAACCTTTGAACACCGGCGGCCATCGCGGAGAGGTATTTCTCGTAAGCCGCATCCACATCGCTGCCCGAACGGTGGAAATACATGGTGCGGTAATGGCTCTTCTTATAGGCGCCCGCGACGGCGTGGGCAACCCACTTCGCGATCGAGGGGCTCACCGGCCACCAGAACGGATTGATGGGACAAACCACGAGGACGGGCGTCACACCATCCCAGCCGGCATCGCGCAGGGCCTTTCGCCCATACTCAGGCGGCAGCGGCTCGAACGTCCAAGCGGTGTCGGTGCCGAGTTCCGTGGGGACGCCCAGTTTGCCCAGGACTTCCTGGGACTCGACATTGCGCGTAATCACGAGAGAATCGCCGCAATACCGCTTGCACATGCTTTGCAGCAGCGGATCCATCGCGCCCGCTTCGGCGCCATAAGCAACGCTGAGTTTATTCTGCGCGGAGGCAATCCCCAATGCGCCGATGAACATGGTGGTGAGGGCGTTGCTGAATTTGCTCTTGAACATCGAGCCTTCGCACGTGACTACGCCGTCGTTTTTCCTGATTTCGGAATGAAGGAACGGCGGAAAAACGTCGGGCAGATGAACCTGGCGCGCGTCGCCGAAATAACCGCGGGTCAAATCGAAATTCTGAGTCATGACGCTCAGATCGATGTTTTCGGCGCCCAGCACACGCCGGACCTGCCGCAGCATTTCCTCCACGCGAACGTCGGAACCCGTATTGCGCGTGCCATTGTAACCGGCAAACAGAAGCTTCAGCGGATGGCCCGGCTTCCAGGGCTCACCCGCGCCGAGCATCCATTCGAACTTATTGAGCTCGATCAGGCCGCTTACCCAGGCCGCGAGGATGGAGTCCATCATTGGTGTGAATCCGGACTTAAAGCCGGCGCCGTCGCAGAAGCGGCGGGCCAGCCGAGATACTTATATTCGAAATTGTTCTCGCGGGTAAAGCGCAACAGAGGGTAGCAATACTCGGAAAAAGGAATCGGCCGGCGTCCCATTTCGGCGACGGCACGCGTGTTGTCGAAAACCGTGTTCCAAACGAGATAGGGCAAGAACACTTTCAGCAGCCTGGCAAGCCCGCCGACTTTCCCTGCACGGCCGGCGAGCGCATTCACCATTTTCGAGGAAGGACCTTCGAGGCTCGGCACGTATACCGGACCACGCTTCCCTTGCGCCTTTGACAGCGCATCCGTCAATTGCACGAACGTCTCCGAGCCGACGCCCGAGGACAGGTGGTAGATTTCGTGCGCGGGGTTTTCTTTCTGGTGCAGCGTGGCCACCGCACTCGCGACGAAATCGACCGGGACGATATCGATGCGGTCCGTGGGACGAAAAGGAAGCGCCGGGAGCCCGGCAAGAAATACGAAGGCGCGGACCATGTCGAATTGATTGGTCTCCGCGCGGCGGCTATCGCCCAGCACGATGCTGGGGCGAAAAATCGTGCGGCGCACATCGGGGAGCAATTGCCGCACCATGTGTTCGCAGAACTTCTTCGTGCGGGCATACGGGTCGTAGTCGGAGCGGGTCCAGTCAACAGCCGAATCTTCCTCGACGACCTCGTTCGCGCGCTGGCCGGCCACGGCCACGGTGCTCACGTGGCTGAAGCGGCGGAGCCCGTGCTGATCGCGCGCGCGCATCGCCAGTTGCACCACTTCCAGCGTGCCGCGGAGATTGACGTTGAGGCAGCTTTTCTCGGATTTGCGGTTGAGGGACGCGGCGCAGTGGATGACGGAATCCGTGGTTCTGACAAGATCGCGGTAGTTGCTCTCATCTAGGCCAAAGCGGGAATCCGTCAAGTCGCCCAGGAAGATACGGATGCGCGAGTTCAGGTGGGACTCGAACGAGGCGAAATCCATGTGCAACTGCAGGGAACGCCACAGGCGCGAGCGCGCTTCGTCCTGATCGCGCGCGCGGACCAATAGGTTGAGCGGATCGGGATGATCCGCCAATAAATTCGACGCGATGTGAGCGCCGATGTAGCCGGTGCTCCCGGTCAGGAAAATTGCCACAGTTCAGGTTTGGGGCGTCGACGCCGGAGAAACGCTTTCGGCTCCCGCGAGGTTTCCGGCGGGGGCGTCCAGAGGAACGCTCCGCCGCGGCGCGGCTTCCGGCTGACGGCCTTCTATCAGAGGATAGCACCACTTCCGCAGCGCGGGAATGTGCACGTTAATCCAATAATCCCACCAATCGAGGGAGCGGGCGTCGTAACCGAACGGTGCGCGCTCCGCGGGCGGCAAGGCCTCGCTCAGGCGCTCGACGTTGGCGGCCTCGAAGACATGGTCATTTTCAAGAATAAAGGGCTCGAACAGGGTGATCAGCTTGATCACGCGCTCCAGGTCGCGCTCCTGGCGAGCCAGCGGCGGACGCACGAACGGAAGCGGCTCGACGGTGCGATTGATGATCTGAACGATCAGGCGTTGCGCGGGCGCGGAAAGTTTTTCGTAACGGGCCTTGGAAACAGGAATCGCGTCGAACTTCAGGCGTAGCCGGTGATTCAATCCGTTCTGGGCGCGGTAGAACTTCCGGTGGCCGAGGCCGGTGAGCTCGATCGAACGCCGCATGTCGCACGGGTTGGCCACGGAGGTGGCCAAGTGATAGACGCGGTCGTGCCGGCGCGCGACGAGCGCCGCCGCGATCAGCGTCATGCCGCGGGAAACCAAATCGACGGGGATGAGATCGAGGCATTTGTTGGCGTTGCTCGGAA
>CAZRKW010000075.1:0-16548 GCA_964600355.1 uncultured Acidobacteriaceae bacterium | reverse complement strand
ATAGCGCAAGTCCATACTGAGCTTTCTACATGCCACAGCCAAAGGTTACGCAAAAAGACGGCGAGCTGCACGAGGCTCGCTGGTGGGAGGCCGAAACCGGCGGCAAGGTGCATTGTTACCTTTGCCCGCGGCATTGCCACATCGGCGCCGGGCAGGCCGGCTTCTGCTTCATCCGCGCGAACGAAGGCGGCAAGCTCTATAGCCTCGGCTACGCGCATCCCGCGGCTCTGCAGATCGACCCCATCGAGAAAAAACCGCTGAATCATTTTCTTCCCGGCACCCGCGTTTTTTCGATGGGCACGGCGGGCTGCAACATGGGCTGCTTCTTCTGCCAGAACTGGGGCATTTCCAAGTCCCGCTCGGATCAGACGCACTCTTCCTATGTGCCGCCGGAAGACGTGGTGATGCTCGCCATTCGCAACGGCTGCCCCTCCATCGCTTTCACCTACAACGAGCCGACCATCTGGGGCGAATATGTGATCGATATTTGCGCCGCGGCGAAAGAGCACGGGATCAACACCGTGATGGTCTCGAACGGCTACATCACCTACGACGCTTTTCACGATATTTACGATCACGTGGACGCCGCGAATATCGACCTGAAGGCTTTCACGGAAAATTTCTACGGACGCCAGACGCTGACGCATCTGCAGCCCGTTCTCGAAACGCTGCAATGGCTAAAGAACGAAACGAACGTGTGGTTCGAGCTGACCAACCTAATGATTCCGACGCTCAACGACGATCCGTCTGAAACGCGGAAGCTCGCCGAGTGGGTGCTCGAACATCTTGGCCCGGACGTGCCGCTGCACTTCACGGCGTTTCATCCCGATTTCAAATTGCGCGACAAGCCGAAAACGCCTCCCGAGACTCTGCACACAGCTCGCGCCATCGCGCGCGAGGTGGGATTGCGCTACGTCTACGAAGGCAATATCTTTAGCGACGGCGCGCACACATCATGCCCGGCCTGCAATACCCTGCTGATCCGCCGCTCCTGGCACGACGTGCAGCAGAATCATCTCAAAGGCGGCGCGTGTCCCAAGTGCGGCCTCACCATCCCCGGCCGCTGGACCAACCCGCACGGAAAGACCTTGCCGAAGCTTTTCGACCGCGCCCGCGACGTCGCCGCCACCAAATACGGCCACCTGAACCTCTAACACCGAGTAACTTGCCGCGCCTGCCTCTCGCGCCATGCGTTGACACGCATGCGCGCGCGACGTACCCTTGAAATACCGAGGAAATATGGACTTATTCGAAGAGATCGTGCGGATGCGCAAGGCGGGCGAGCGGGGCGCGCTGGCGACGATCGTCCATACCAATGGGTCGATCCCCAGCTACGAAAGCTCGCGGATGCTGGTCCGGGAAGACGGCTCGATCTCCGGAACGGTGGGCGGCGGCTGCGTGGAAGCGGAGGTGTGGGCCGCGGCCAAGGAAGTGATCCAGATCGAGCAGCCTCGCAAAATGACCTTCAATCTGAACCACGACGCGGCCTACGACGCCGGGCTGATTTGCGGAGGGACGCTCGAGATTTTTGTCGAGCCGCTTCTGCCGCCGCCGATGCTCTACCTGTTCGGGGGTGGCCACGTATCGACGGCGGTCGCACGCGTAGCGGCGCCGGCCGGCTTCTCAATCGGCATCATCGACGATCGCGAGACCTTTGCCAATGCGTAGCGCTTCCCTGCCGCTACCGAGATCTACACGTCCTACGAAGACGCCTTCGAAAAGATCAAGCCGAACTCGTCGAGCTTCCTGGTCATCGTGACGCGCGGCCACAAGGACGATATGCGCGTGCTGGCCTGGGCGGTCAAGACCAACGCTCGCTACATCGGAATGATCGGCAGCAAGCGCAAGGTGCTCTCGGTCTACAAAGCCCTTGAGAAAGAAGGGTATGCGCCCGAGAAGTTCGAGAACGTTCACGCTCCCGTGGGCATCGAGATTGGCGCGCTGACTCCCGAAGAGATCGCCGTCAGCATCACCGCGGAATTGATCGCCGTGCGCCGGAATGCGAGCCAGAATCTCGCGCACAAAGCTGTGAAGCGCGCCGAAGTCCCCGCCCTGCACCACGACTAGCCGCAGATGCTCGCCGCCGCGATTCTCTCCGCCGGTGAATCCAGGCGGATGGGCACTCCCAAGGCCCTACTGCCGTACCAAGGCTCGACCTTCCTCCAACACCTCATCGAAGTAACCCGACATCCGAGCGTGGGCCTAACCAAAATCGTCCTGGGCGCGGGCGCACAGGTAATCCGCGACACGCTGCACCTGGATGAAGCGTCGGTAGTTATCAACAACGAATGGGAAAAAGGCCAGCTGTCGTCGATTCAAGCAGCAGTAAGAAGCCTCGCCGCCGCTGCAACCGAGGGCATGATTCTGTGTCCCGTGGATCATCCCCTCGTCTCCGCGAACCTGGTAGCACGACTGATCGAGCAGTTCGATTCCACCGGCAAGCTCATTGTCCTTCCAACTTACAAAGGGCGGAGGGGGCATCCGCTGATATTTCGCGCGTCGCTTTATGATGAATTGCTGCAGGCTTCGGCAACGGTAGGGGCGAGACAAGTCGTGTGGGCGCATCGGGATGAGGTTTTGGAGGTTCCTACCGATGAAGAAGGAATTATCCTCAACTTGAACGATCCGGAGACTTTGCGGAAGGCTCTCGAAGGCAAATCAGTCTAGGGAAGCTTCTTCGTGAGAGCCGCTAACGCATCCGCACAGAGTTGAGCGGCGTGAAAGGTGGCGGGAGGAAGGCCTCCCAGCGCCTCGGAGACTTGGTTCGCCGTAATATCCCGGAGCTGGTCAGGAGTTTTACCGATCACGAGTTCGGTGAGCACCGAACTGCAGGCAATCGCCGCCACGCACCCTTGCGTCTTGAACCTGGCCGCCGCGATCACCCCGCTCTCCTCGCGGACCGAGAGCCTCAAAACGTCCCCGCAGACGGGATTCGTCACCTCCACGACCACTGTGGCTTCTGACAGTTTCCCTGAGTTGCGCGGGTTCCGAAAATGGTCGAGGACGGCTTCGTTGAACATCGGTTCAAGTATAAAGAGGCTCCGCTTGGTTGACTATGCCCCATGCAAGGAGCTTTCGAGTTTTATTGCAACCCTGGGCTTTTGTTTGAATCTCATTGACAGAAGAGGGCTTAGGACGTTACTTTAATTTCGACCAGCTAAAGTTCTCTCGTCAGGGCGCGAGAGAGCCCGCCTTTTAACCGCCTACCGACATTCAGGAGAGAAAGATGCAGACGCGACGACTCGGATACCTCCTCACCCTGGCATTGGCAACAATCTTTTGCGCCACCAGCGGCTTCGCGCAGGACGGAAAGCTCAAAGTTAAGGTTACTCCCAAGCAGGCATATGTATTTGTAGACGGGCAAGCTATTCGTGAAGGGAGCCAATCCATATCGCTCGCTCCCGGCAAGCACACCGTGGTAGTCGTAAATTATGGCTACAAGATGGAGTCCCGCGATGTGGACATCACGGCGGGCAAGTCCACTCCTCTGGAAGTCACCTTGCAAGCTTACGGCGGCCCGATCGCCGGTCCCTATGGGAAGGTGATCATCGAAGGAGATCCCCGCGCGGCGGTGCTCTCCAACGGCACCAAGCCCGATTATTTCGTGGGCCATGTGGATGAGTTTAACCATGACTGGTCGTGGCTTCAGAATCTTCTGCTGCCACCCGGTACGCACCACCTCACCATCACCCACAAGGGCATGACGGTTTGGTCGGGCGACGTAACCGTGGTCGCGAACAAAAAGACCGTCATTCACACCACGAAGAACAAGGTGGATACCATGGACTGGCCGCGCGGCGAAAGGATGAAGGACCTCGCCCGGTTTAAGGCCGGAATCGCCAGCGCCTTGGTGGTAGTTGCTCCGGTGACGGGCAGCTTCAGCGTTTCGAACGCGAACATCAATTGCGGACAGACCTCCACGCTCAACTGGCAGAGCACCGATTCCGTCGACACCACGATCAGCGGCATCGGCGCGGTGCAGCCCAGCGGATCGCAGACCGTCGAACCGCATGCAACCACTTCGTATGACTTCTCGACGACCGGCCCTGGCGGAACCGTCAAGGGAAATGGCTCCGTGAACGTGAACACCGCCGTGCAAGCGAGCCTCACGGCAAACCCGACCGAATTGCACTATCGCAAAATCGGCGACAAGCTCATGACGCAGGATTCCTCCACGCTCACATGGAGCACGTCGAACGCGAGCACCATCACCCTAGACGGGATGACCGTTCAGCCCAGCGGGTCGGAGACCGTGAAGCCGGATCCGTCGAACACCGCGCAGGTGCCGGAAGGTCAGCCCGCTCGCACGATCGACGAAACCAAGACCTATACCCTCAATGCCAGCAACGTTTGCGGTGGCACCGGCACACAGACGGCTTCTCTGCACATCACCGGTACGGTGGAACCGATTGCCACCGTTACCCTCCAGAGCATCTTCTATCCCACGGATTACCCGGATAAGAAGAATCCGCAGGTTGGACTCGTCAAGAGCCAGCAACTGGAGCTCGCCACCACGGCGGACGGGTTCAAGAAGTATCTGGAGTACGATCCCGATGCGAAGATCTCCGTCGAGGCCTACGCCGACATTCGCGGCTCCAAGCCGTTTAACCAGGACCTGAGCGAACGCCGCGTCGAGCGGATCAAGCAGTATCTGGTCGAACAGGGCGTCTCCGCCGACAAGGTGGAAACTGCCGCTTACGGCAAGGACCGCCCGCTGGCGAAGGATCAGGTGACGCAGATGGAAAGCTCGAATCCGCAGATGCCGCCGAAGGCTCGCCTGAAAAACAAGCAGGCCGATTGGCTGGCTTACAACCGCCGCGCCGATATCATCCTGCTGCCGTCGGGAAAGAAGTCCGCGCAATACTTCCCGCACGGAGCTGACGATTCCGGCATCATCTGGCAAATGCCGAAACCGCCACTCAAGAAGGTTCAAGCAGCGCAGTAAACCGCAACTCTACGACTGGGAGCGCCGGAGAGACAACTTCTCCGGCGCTTTTTCTTTTGGCTTACTGTTACTGCCCTGGATAACTCTGTCGCTTGATTAGGCGTTTGTATTCGTCGTGCGTGCCGATCCAGACCCAAATGAAGTCAGGACCATCCTCGACCGCCAACGCGCGGTAATTGATTCCAGCCCTCGCCGACCAGACATTTCCAATCTTTTTGAAATGAAGTGAAGGATGTGAGGGATCCTCTCGAAGCAGTTCGAAATTCTTGCGGGCAACTCGCTGAATACTCTCAGGAAGGCTCGCAAAGAGCTTCCAGAAACGAGCGCTGGCGCGATGCATTCACAGGTCCTTAAGCGTCCCCTTGGATTTCTCTTCACAGGCTTCCCGCATGAGAAAGTCAAGTTTGCCGGCCTGAGAGTCGGAGCCGATTTCGCTATCCCATCTTTCCCAATCCTTCTCTGACAACCAGCGAAAAATCTCGGCGACTTGCTCCACAGGAAGATTCTCGATCTCCGCCTTGAGTTCATCCATTCTAGACATCGCGCTCCTCTCCGGGCCCGGTCAACTTCGCTGAGACCCAGCCGCCCAACGCAACTTGTTCCGCAGATTCACTGCTATTATAACGCCTTTGGTGACGGCCACTCCGCGTTTCTGTGTGCGAAGGGAACAAACGAGAAAGATGTTAACAGTAGTAGCAGCCATCATTGAAAGCGGCGGCAAAATTCTCGCGTGCAAGAGAAAGGCCGGAGGTGCTTTCGGACTGATGTGGGAATTCCCCGGCGGAAAGAAGGAACCCGGCGAGAGCCCGTCAGAGGCGCTGATGCGGGAACTGCGCGAAGAACTTGGAATCGAGGCCCGCATTGGAGCCGAGGTGTACCGGGCGGTTCACCAGTACGCGGAAATGACGGAGCCCATCGAGATCATATTCTTCGCAGCGAACGCCCATCCCGAGCAAATGCGAAATCTCATTTTCGAAAAGATCGAATGGCGCGCGCCTGAATCGCTCCCCGAACTCAATTTTCTGCCCGCCGACCGCGAACTGATCGCGAAGATCGCCAACGGCACACTCCACATCAAATCGAATTCCCCTGCAGGTTGATTTTCTGCCGCCGAAAGCGATAGTTTGGACTACGTCGTCTGTGGGAGGACCTATGTGGACAAAAGCGCTGCTCCTCGTCGCGAGCGCTGCCCTGTTCGCTTCCGCCGTTTCGGCGCAAGCGCCTGCTGCGCCAGATCAGGTTCAGCTTCCCGACGGTCCCGGCAAGGAAACGGTGGAAGCCGTCTGCAGCAGATGCCACGCGCTTGACCGCGTCGCCGCCGCGGGCTACACCCGCGATGGCTGGCGGCTGATGGTCAATCAAATGATCTCGAACGGCGCGCCGCTGCATCCGGATCAGATCCCTGCGGTGGTCGACTACCTCGCCAAAAATTTTCCCGAAAAGCCCATGCCGGCAGCCGTGATTATCCCCGGCTCCGTGGACGCTTCCATCAAGGAATGGACGGTGCCCACGCCCGGCTCGCGGCCGCACGATCCGATGTACGCACCGGACGGTTCTGTGTGGTACACGGGCAATGCCTCCAACCTGCTGGGCCGCTTCGATCCCGCGACGGGCGAGTTCAAGGAATATCATTTGAAGGTTCCGCATTCCGGGCCGCACGGCCTGGTTGCCGACAAAGACGGCAATATCTGGTTCACCGCGAATCAGGCAGCATACGTCGGCAAACTCGATCCCAAAACGGGCAGCATCACCGAATACAAGATGCCCGATCCCGACGCGCGCGATCCACACACGCCCATCTTCGACCATAACGGCGTCCTCTGGTTCACGCTTCAGGGCGCGGACATGATCGGCCGGCTCACGCCCGGCACCGGCGAAGTGAAACTCGCCAAGGTGCCCACCGCGAAAGCGCTCCCCTACGGAATGGCGGTGGACTCCAAGGGCACCGTGTACTTCGACGAGTTCGGCTCCAATAAACTTGGCAGCATCGACCCCGCCACGATGGAAATCCGCGAATACGTTCTGCCCGACGCCGCAGCCCGCCCGCGCCGGATCGCCGTCGCCCGCGATGACATGGTTTGGTATACCGACTACGCAAGCGGCCATCTCGGGCGATTCAATCCCCAAACGCGCCAGTTCACCGAATGGCCCTCTCCCGGCGGCGCAAAATCGCGGCCCTACGGCATCACCATCGTCGACGGCATCGTGTGGTACAGCGAATCCGGAACGCGCCCGAACACGGTGGTGCGCTTCGATCCAGCCAGCGAAAAATTCCAAACATGGGGTATCCCTTCCGGCGGAGGAGTGGTCCGCAACATGGTCCACACACCCGCCGGCGATCTGTGGCTGGCCTGCAGCGGCGTCAACGGCATCGCGGAAGTTACGATAAGGAAAGCGGAAAAGTCGCCCGGACTCTAGCCGCACTGTGACTCAGAGATCGAGCGGTTCTGAACGATCGCGGCTGGCTTTCTTGATTTATATCTCTTTCAAAGGATCGAATGATGGCTGCGAAGATCGAGGTTACTGGCGTTCGCGAGGGTGAATTTCAGGTCGTCGTGGTGGAAGGGGCGAGCCGCTCGAAACATCAGGTTACGCTGAAGGAGCGAGACTATGCGCGGCTGTCGGAAAGGAAAGTATCGCAGGAGGATTTAATCGCCAAGTCTTTTGAATTTCTGCTGGAGCGCGAACCCAAGGAATCGATCCTGGCGCGATTCGATCTGCTCGACATTGCGCGGTACTTCCCCGGCTTTGAGCGCGACGTGCGGCAGAACATGGGGCTGGAATAGTCAGTCGTCCAGCGGCTGGAGAGCGTCCGTGATAACTGAGGGGAATGGCGCGCCACATGGTGTCGACGCGCCTCGGTTGGCCCTCGTTGGCAGTGCTATAAGTATTAGCGTTTGATGTAGATTCCGACGTCGAATCGGTCGTGATCCCATTCGGAGTGATGATCGCGGCACCACTGGCGGTCCGCTTCCAGCTTGTCCACATCGCGGCCAACCTGGCTGCTGTGCTCGCCATGCCGCGCGCTGTCGCGATCGATCCTGGCGCGGTCCGCCTCCAAACGCTTGTGGCAGTCGTTGGACCAATCTCTGTCGCCAAAAGTTGCTGTGCCCACCGGCAGTGTGAACATAATTGCTATACATGTGCCCAGTGCCAGCCGAATCGCATTCGTTTTCATTATTCCCTCCAAAATTTCAAATTGAGTACTTCATGAGCAACCGTTCGTGCAGCCACGATAAGAGTTCTACCGCTCGTCTGCCATACAGGGAATGCCGGAGGTTCCTTGCAGCGTTGATGTAGCCCATTCTGGAAACCGCCGCTGGAAGGAAACGGACTTCTCTCTCATTTTAAAGACAGATGCCGCCGTTTGGGTTATCTCGCCGGTGCTGTCGCTTCTATCAGAATTCCGAAATAGAGTTTATGCATCATCGGTGAGCCGAGGTCCGCTGCGCCGATCCATTGCAGAACATCCGCGATCCGATGCGTGCGCCCGGCGGGGACCTCCACGAGCATCATCAGGTCGAATAGCGCCTCGACTGGGTTGCTGTGGCCTTCTTCGGGGACGAGCACGTCGAGGATCACGAGTTTGCCGCCCGGACGCACGAGGCGGGCCGCGCGGCTCACGATGGCTGAGGCAGTGGGCGCGTCGAAATCGTGCAGAATATGCGACAGGAAAACGCAATCGAACGTCCTGCCGACAAGACCGCAGCGGTCACTCAAGAAGTCTGCTGGAACGAACTCGACGCGATCCCCGAGTCCCTTCTCCCTTAAATATTCCTTCGCGATGGGAAGCACTGCCTCCATATCCGCGATCGTCACTTTGGCGCCCGGAAGCGCGGATGCCAGCGCGGCAGCGTAACCGCCGCCACCCCCGCCTAGATCGAGAATGGTTCCGAAGCCTTGGAAGGCGTGCGTTCCAATCACTCCCGGGGCCGCCAGCTGCGCAAGGTCGTTGAGCGCGAGCAGAAATTTCTTAACAGACTCAAAATCATTTGTCAGGCGGTCGGCATAGGACGGGAAAAGTGCGTTGCCCGAGGAAACCGCTTCGGCGAGGCGGCTCCATGCCGTGTAAAACAGATGCTCCTTCCAGGCCAGCCGCGCCATTCCGCCAGCGCCATCGCGCACGAAAGCTTGCGAGAAATCGTTGAGCGCGAAGCGCTCGCCATCCCTCGACACATAATCCAGCGCAGCGAGCGCACCCAGCAGCCTCGCCAATGAATCAGCAGGGGCCGACACGCTGGCGGCCACCTCTTGCGGCGTCGCGGGCCCCTTCGCCAGGGCTGCAAACAATCCCAGTTTCGCGGCCGCCATCAGCGCAGCCGATCTTTGATAGAGAGTTAGCTCCTGGTAGGGATCCATGTTCTATTGAGGTTCAGTTCAAAATGCTTCGCAGCCGCCATGCGGCTTTCGCCAAAGTCACGAAGGAAGGCTTGGTCGCGGCGGCTTTCTCGCCACGCCCGTCCGCCAGCACCGCCGCGGCGGCCAATTTTCCGGGCATTCCGTGGACGCCGCCGCCCGGATGGGTTCCCGCTCCCGAAAGGTAGAGCCCTGGAATGGGCGTTCTATAGCGCGAAAAGCCTGCGGCGGGCCGGAGGCTGAATAGCTGGTCGATCGTCATATCCAGGTGATTGGGATTGCCCGCAGGATTGCCCAATCTCTTCTCCCAGTCGGACGGGCCCGTAACCTTCCGCTCCACGATCGACGCGGTAATGCCAGGAGCGAATTGCTCGAGCGTTTCGAAGACGGCGTCCGCGGCTTTTTCGTTCGCCGCTGGCCAAGTTTGACCGTCCGTAAAAATTGCGGGGACGAAGGCCGACGCCCACAGCGTCGCTTTTCCGGGCGGACATTGCGAAGGATCGTCCGCGGAAGGAATGGCAACCATCAGCGGAAGATGCGCGGGGATTCGTCCGCCAGTTACGATTCTCATGGCCGACGCGTATGCGTCCGGCGTGTGCATCAGATACTTTAGCGATCCCGCGAACTCCGGCGTCTCGCCAGCAAATACGGGCGGACGATCCAGCGCTGCGTCCACCTTGATCTCGCCCATATTGAACAATCCGGAATGGCTGCCCGCCAATGCCTTGCGCCATGGCGCTGTCAATAATTCCGGCGGTAAAAGCTTGGCCACGCGCTTCAGGTCGACCGTCGAAACCACCGCATCCGCTTCTATTTCCGCGCCGGAATCGAGCGAGACGCCTCGCACCCGGCCGGAGCGAACGAGAATCTCGCGCACTGAAGAGCCGCACTTCACTTCGCCTCCATTCGCAGCGAGCGCCCGGACAAGCGCTTGAATCAGCTCTCCCGTTCCGCCCAAGGGCCGCGCACCCTGCCGTCCATGCGAAGAAGGAAGGAGGCAGGCGAGAATTCCGCTTCCGGGCACCCACGGTGGCATTTGCGGATGGCTCGAGAAAGCGGCGGCGGCGGCGCGCATCTCCGGGCAACTGAGCCACTCGTCGATCACCGCGCACGAAGGTGCAAGCACCGTGCGGATCAGACCCTCCACATCGCCTTCGAAATCGCCCAGCCTGCCTGCCATATCGGCAAGGCCGCCGATGTTCGGCGATTTCACATGCTGCAGCGACCCGACTGCGGACATCACGGTGTTTGCGAACGCCGCAAAGCGCTCCCATTCTCCGGCTGCACCGGCACCGAAATCGCGCCGGAATCCTTCCAGAGTTGCCGAAAGGTCGCGATGGAACAGGGCTGCCCGGTCGCCGACATGCGCTGCGAGAAGGTGATTGGTGCGGACCCACTTCAGTCCGTGATTTTCGAGCCCGAGGTCGCGGTCGATTCCGCTGTGGACAAAACCTTCGAGTTCGATCGCGCCGGTATTGAACTTATATCCGGGAACAACTTCTTCGGTAAAAGCGCAGCCTCCCGGAATCGGGGCGCGCTCCACCACAGTGACCTGATGCTTTGCGGCTGCCAAATACGCCGCGCAGACTAAGCCGTTGTGTCCCGCCCCAATGATCACCGTGCGAGGCATGAAAATTCCGTCAGGCGGCCCGCTTTCGCCAGTACGCGCGCCAGCTCACGCACCTCGGGAACAATGGACCGCGGCTCGAAGCCCTGAAACGCTCCGTCCGCCAACAATCTGTTTCCATCTACCCACACATCCGCCACCGACTCGGGCCCTGCCCCGTAGACGATCTGCTGAAACGGATCGTGTACCACCGCGGCGCCGAACGAGCCGCCGTCGAAGCGGACGACGTCGGCACGCTTGCCCGGCTCCAGCGAACCGGTGATGGCATCGAGACCCAGCGCGCGTGCTCCATCGATCGTGGCCATCTTCAGAAGCTGGCGAGCGCTCGACACTTCAGGGTCGTGCCAGTGAACCTTCTGCAGCAACGCGCCGACTTTCATCACCTCGATCATGTTCTGGCTGTCGTTGCTGGCCATGCCGTCGGTGCCTATCCCGAGCGGAACTTGCCGATGATCAAGCGCCTCGATCCGGCACACACCGGAACCGAGGATCATGTTGGCGGTGGGATTGTAAATTATAGCGGTCTTTCTTCCCGCGAGCACTTCCATCTCCGCCGCCGACAGCCAGACGCCGTGCCCAGCCACACAGCCAGCGGCCAGAATGCCGGCGGCCTCGGCGCGCAGCACAGTGCTGTTTCCCCAACGTAACTGCGCGGCGGTCTTTTCTTCGCGCACTTCCGCGAGATGGGTGTGAATACCGCGGCCCAGCGAGCAAGCCAGTTCGCTTGAAGCCTCCAGCAGTTCATCCGTCTGGCCAATGATTGTTCCCACTCCCACGCGAAAGCTCACGCGCTTTGCGGACGCGCAGCGTTCGGCAAGAGCGCGGTGCTCTTCGATGATGCGCGTCACCGGCAGTGCGGTGGATGTTCCCCAGGCGATATCCTCGGCTCCGAAACACGACACTCCCCGCAAGCCAAGCTCCTCGAGTCCATCGACGACACCCAGGCTTGCAAAGTCAGAGGGATTCGAATGGCAGAACATGTCGTTGAACGTGGTGACGCCGGAACGGATCAGCTCCGAGCCGCGAAACAACGTGCCGATGCGGGCCATCTCTCGCGTCAGGTGCGGCATGGTAGGTGCGAGAAGCCTCGCGCCCCACACCCAAATCGAAAGCTTCTCGGCCATCCCCGGGAGCAGCGCCTCGGACATGTGCGTGTGCGCATTCACGAGGCCTGGAATCACAATCCCGTAAGCGTCGCCGACGACGCGTGCTTCGGGATATCTGCGGCTGAGATCGGCGAATGTGCCCACGCCGACGATCAGCTCGTCCGCGATCGCTACAGCGCCGTCGGCGATCTCACCGAGCGGGCCCATGGTCAGCACATGGCCTCCGCAGACAAGCGTGATTGCCGCGCTTGCGGTGGTAGCGCTCACAGCGTCTCCTTGGCGTAACGACGCCACGAAATCGTTCTGTCTTCCACCCAGCCTACGAGGAAAAACAGGATTATTCCCATGGCGGTCAGCACGGCAACCGTCGCAAACAGCCCCGCCGTCTCGCCGCGATTTTCAAAGTGAAGCATCAGATAGCCGAGTCCCTTGGTTGCGCCGACCCACTCGCCCACCACCGCGCCCACCACGCTGAGAGCCATTGCCACTCGCACGCCGGAAAAAATTCTCGGCAGCGCCGACGGAAGCGCCGCCATCTTCATCACATCCCACGGCCCGGCGCCGAAGGTACGCAGCAACCGGATCAATTCGGGATTCACCGAACTGAGTCCGTCAACCGTGTTGACGGCCACCGGGAAAAAGCACATGAGCGCCACCGTCGCCGCCTTGGGCACGATGGTGAAGCCGAACCACAAAACCAGAATGGGCGCCACCGCCGGTATCGGAACCATTTGCGTGGCCACCAGCCAGGGGTAAGCCGCCTCGCGAAACCAGTGCCACACCTGCATCAAAATCCCCAGCGACAAGCCGATGATCACGCCGCTCGCAAAGCCCACCAGAAGCTCCAGGAGCGTTGCGGCGCCATTCCTCACGAAGATTCCGGCGTTCTCGACGAGGTATTTCGCCACGGCGCTGGGCGGCGGCAGAAGCAGCGGGTCGATGCCCGCCGCGCGAACATAGATTTCCCAAACGGCGATGATTCCCGCACCGAGCAGCAGCGGAGGCCAGATTCCCGCTTTCATTGCGGCCTGCCCAAACTTTCGAGCAGCCGAGCCTTGAGCTCGTTGAAGTGAACCGAGGTAACCACCTCGCCATAGTTCCGCGGCCTGGGAACATCCACGTCGAGCGACAGGACTATGCGGCCGGGGCGGGGGCTCATCAGGTGAACCACGTCGGAAAGAAACAATGCTTCGTCAATGTCGTGGGTGACAAACACGATTGTACAACGGTTCTCCTGCCAGTAATCGAGCAGCCAGGATTGCATCGACGCGCGCGTAATCGCATCCAGCTTTCCGAAGGGCTCATCGAGCAAGTTGATTCTTCTCTCGCACAGGAACGTCCGGAGCATTGCCACGCGCTGCCGCATTCCGCCGGAAAGCTGGCCCGGATAAGACAACTCAAATCCATCAAGCCCGAAGCGGGCCATATGCTCGCGCGCACGCTTGCGAGCTTCGGTGCGATCGCATCCCAGGCATTCGAGGCCGACCGCCGCGTTGTCGGTGACGGTCCTCCAGGGCATCAGCGTGTCCTGCTGGGGCATGTAGCCCACGCGGCCGAGCAATTCGCCCGATCCCAGCGCGGGAGTTTCGATCGAGCCCGCGTCCGGCTTGTCGAGCCCGCAGAAAAGATTGAGCAGCGTCGATTTTCCGCAGGCGCTGGGCCCGACGATGGTCACAAAAGTTCCATCCGGAATGTCGATATCGGTGCCCTCGAGTGCCTGGACCGCGCGCGCACCGTCGCGGTAGGTTCTGCTGACGCCGCGCACCTTCATGGCCGTCGCCTCAGGCGTCATGGCTTTTTTCCCAGATCGGCAGAAACTGGCGGCAAGAACTCGTTGGTGGCAAACTTTGACGGATCCTCGCGGACATCCAGCACTCCCATGTCTCTGATCCAGTCCAAGTAGTCTTTGAGTACGGCAAGATTCAGCCGGCCGAACGCGGGCGCATCCGCGCGCAGTACGGGCCTCAGCGCATCGAAGTATGGCCGCAATCCTTCTGCGGTTTCGCCCTCAACGCGCCCCGCCATCGCGGCGCAAGCTGCGTCCGGATTCGCAATGGCGTCATCATATCCTCTCACGACGGCTCGCAGAAACCCTCGCACGGCGGCAGGCTGCCGCGCCAGAAAATCCTCGCGCGCAAAAACGATGAGTTCCGGATATGCGGGCGCGCCGTAATCGTAGAGACGCATCACGTTCGCCGGATAATGCGCGGAAACCTGCACGCCCTCCTGATTCCAGAACCCAAAAGCTGCGTCAACATTTCCCGCGATCACTTCCTGCGCGGTGTTAAATCCGATGTTGATGAGCCGCACGGATGCGGGATCGCCGCCGTCATGCTTGACCATCCATTTCACACCGGCGTCATCGCTGAGCACGCCGGTGGTCCCCAGGAGACGCCCCTTGAGGTCGCGCGGGCGCGCAATACCGGATTTTTTCAAGGCGATCAGGGCCGCCAAAGGACGCTGCTCCACGGCCATGATGATCTTGAGCGGCTCTCCCTTCGCACGCACGCTCATGAAATCCAGCAGCGACACCAATCCAAATTCCGCCTGTCCCGCGGCCATCAACCGAAGCGTGTCGGAAGATGAAGTCGGGGCATCAATTCTTACGCTAAGACCCTCGTCGCGAAAATACCCTGCCGCATCCGCTTGATAGAAGCCGGCGTGTACGGCGTTTGGCAGGTAATCGAGGATTACGCGAAGTTGCGGGGCAGCCTCGGAAGGCGTGCGGGTGTTTCCCTTGCAGCCTGTGAGTGCCAGGGCCGCCGCAGCCACAGCGATAAATTTGACTCTGCGTGTCATGCGCTCCGCCTGGCGTTTCGTACGAAAACATCATCGAGACAAAATCGGAAGTTCAATTGTCGCCGTTACGCTGCAGCCGGGAAACCAGAAACTTCAGCAATTCTGGCAACGCCAGCGGCGTGGCATCACCCCCGCCCCGCGAATAGTATCCGCCAATGGCAGAGACCGGGCGGCCGAGCCGCTTGGCCAGGCGTGTTTTCGCCTGCTCACACTGCCGTGGAGTGGGCAAACACTCGATGCACTCGCCCGGTGGCAACAAGGCATTCGCTCCCCGCAGAGGCAAACTTTCGCCACCGACCCGCCGCGACGCGGCAACGCCGTTGGCGCTGCGCTGTGCAGCGTCGAGAATGAAACTCCTATGTGTCAACCCGGGCGCCACCCACGCAATCACCTCGCTGTAATATGGCTTCAGCCTCCCGATTACGTGGGCCAGCGTTTTTGACATCTCGTTGTGCATCGTCACGTAAGCGCGGCTCTCCTCGACGCCCCATCGCCACTTCGTTGGCGAAACGCGAATACCGGTGAAATCCTTTCGCCAAGGCGAAACTGCATTCCCTCGACCCTCGAATAGACCAGGATCATCGTAGGAGCTGGCCGGGGACGGTCTTTTTCGATACGAAAGAACGTGCTCGTATGGGACAAACCCGAGCGGCTCCGATATCACGGTGCGGTGAACGACGGTGTTTCCTTTTCGGAGCGGCGCAATGGACAAAGCCTCCGGCGCAAAACCAGCAGGGAGATGAACCGAAAAGCCCTCTGGCAGCGCTTCCTTCGTCGTCGGACGAAAGCCGGCGTCCAGCAGGCTGGCATTGATGCTCAGATGCTCCGGGCTCAGCAGGTAAGGCTTCGTTTTCGTGCAGGGCAAAAGAAGCAGGATCGAATGCAATTTCTTTCCGCGCCTTTCAAAGGCCGGGGGAACATACTCCTCACGCACAAATTTGAGCCACCGGCGAACGCGAGGATGTTGCAGGGCTTCGAGATTTTCCTGCGGGCAGTAAAAGCAAAGTTCGTCGTCAAGGCGCGCAGGCGGCCGAATCTTTTTTCTGGATTCCAGGATTCGAGCCTGCCGGTCGGTGGTCGCTACCATTCGGACGATCCGAGATGCTTGAGCCACAGCCAGACGCGCTCCACCTCGGCCGGATACCACCGCGCCCGTGCAGCCAGCTCTTGCGCGCTGAAGGACACTTGCTGCGCTCCCTGGCGACCGGCCTGCGCGAAGCGTTCTTCCAGGCTCCACATCCGCGCCGCAGCCTCGCCGATGTTGCGCCCGACCGTGAGCACTCCATTGCCCCGCAATAGCAGCGCATCTGCCTCGCCGAGACGTCTTGCAGCCCGTCCGCCAAGTTCCGCATCGTGGATCAGATCGCATCCTTCGTAAATTGCAACGTCGCGAGCGATACCTCCGAATCCGTGCTGGATTGCCGGAATTTTTCCCTGTGCGGGCCAGATCGAGGCAGAAGGAGCGTGCGTGCGGCAAATGGCCCGCACATCGTCGCGCGACGCGTAAATCCCGATGTGAAGAAACACTTCGATGGGCCGGGCCGCCGCTTCGCCATCGACAACGCGACCGTCGAAATCCACCTCGATCACGTCGGCGGCCTGCTGCGTTGCGAGCGGAGGCCGAGTCGGCGTAATCAACAAGGAATCCCCCACACGCTGGCTGACGTGGCCAAACGCGTGGACGTAACCGATACGGCTGAAAGCGCGCGCCGCCG
>CAZRKW010000074.1:0-16669 GCA_964600355.1 uncultured Acidobacteriaceae bacterium | reverse complement strand
GCAGATCATCAAGACGTCGCACATTTCCAATCGCGATGTCGGCTTCGTGACGGGCATCTGCTACGCCATCGCGTGCGTCGGAATGATGATCTGGGCGGCGCGGGTAGACCGCAGCGGAAAAAGAATCTTCAACCTCACGATTGGGTGCCTGTTGTCGACTGCGGGCCTGGTGTTTGCCATTCTCTCCACCAACTTCTGGGCTTCGCTCGCGTGGGTCACCGTGGCGCTCATCGGGATCAACGCCGCGAGGGCGATTTTCTGGACCATCCCAGGACGGTTTCTTACGGGGATCGCCTCGGCAGGCGGTCTCGCGTTTATCAATTCGGTGGGGACCGTGGGGGGCTTCGTCGGCCCGGCTTTAATGGGCTGGCTGAAGGACCGCACGAACTCTTTTTCAGCCGGCCTGCTCGCGATGGCCGGTTTTCTGCTGGTCTCGACCGCGCTTTCGTGGTCGATGAAGCTGATCGTCAGGCAGGAGTGATAAGGTAATATTAGGACTTTGCGCGTTTCGCGAACTCCCCAGCAGTGTACGCTACCTCGATGAATAGCCATTTCCAGTTGACAACAATGTTCCTATTACTTTTTCAGGTGGCTTCGCCGCATAGTGCGCGGCGAGAGTTCCATTGGGATTGGCACCAGTCTCAGGATCCTTCTTCTGGCCCGTCCTTGAAAGATGCCAAGATGGTTGAATCCGAGAGAGCCGCACTCGCCAAGGCTATCGAGGCTCACATTGGGCCGGACCCGCAGGACCCAGAAATGGCTTCGGAGCATCAGGTGAGGCAGGCTGTCCTCAACGCGAACATTGAAATGATTAGTCTGAACCAGGATGAAAAGGAGCCCCTCGACGTAGTTGTGCAGGTACAGCATTTTTGCAGTCCAACCGGGAATTGCTCCTTGTCATTCTTTCAAAGAACCTCACAGGGATATAGGCTCCTACTCGATGCAATCGGTCAGAGCTTCATCGTGCAGAAGACCACCACAAACTGGCTCAGGGATTTGGTGGTTGACATGCACGGTTCTGCGACCGACCAATGGCTGAAAGTTTATCGTTATGCGCGTGGCCGTTACTGGCGTGCGGCTTGTTACGATGCAGACTGGGCCCCATTCGAAAATGGAGTCGTTCAGCGGCTAAAGGAGCCGCGGATTACGCCTTCGCGCTGCAATTAACTGCCGCTGCTGTATTTGATGGTTAAATTTCCCGCAGTGCGTTGAACTGCGCTACGTAACCGGACCCGTCAATCTTGGCCGCGATTACCGTGGTTCTTCCCGACTTCACTGCGGCGCCGATTGCGTCCCCGAGCGACTTCTCGCTGTCGGCGACCACGCCGTCCGCGCCGAATCCCTGGGCCAGCTTCTCCCAGTTCACTCCGCCCAGGCCGACGCCATAGGTCGGTATGCCTTTGAGTTCCTGCTTCACGCGGATCAGGCCAATTTCCTGGTCGTCGAACACAATCGTAATGAAGGGCAGGGACTCGCGGTGGGCCGTCTGGAGTTCGGCCAAGGCCATGAAAAAGCCGCCATCGCCGGTGAACGCCACCACCGTCCGCTTGGGATGTGCCAGGCGCGCGCCGAGAGCTCCGGGAATGGCGAAGCCCATGGAACCCAAACCGTTGGAGGTGAGGAACTCGCGCGGGCCGTAGGACTGCCACTTCTGCACCACGAGCAGGCGGCTCGCCCCCGCGTCGCAGGTGGCTACCGTGTCGCGCGGAAGGACGGCTCTGGCTACTTCCAGCGCGCGCTGCGGAGAAAGCCCTTTGGCGGGCGTATTGAGGGCGTTGGTTACCTGGTCGCGAAACTCGCGCGCGGCGCTTTCGCCCCAGTTTTTTTCGGGCGTAAATTCGGCCAATCCGCCAAGCACCGCTTTGAGATCGCCGATCACCTCCGCCGTGGCCGGCACGAGCGCGTCGAGACTTGGCGTGGAGGCAAGCGACAGCACGGGCAGCGTGTAGGGCCATGGCTTGGGCTGCAATTCGACGGCGTCCATGCCCACCGTCACGATGAGGTCGGACTGGTTCACGAGTTCGCGCTCGATCAGGCCGCCGATGATGCAGCCGGCGCGCAATGCGTGGTCTTCCGGAATCACACCCTTGCACTTGGTGGTGGTGAGCACGGGCGCTCCGAGGCGCTCGGCCAGCTTCACAAATTCCGCCGACGCCTTGGACCAGAGAACCCCAAGGCCCACGAGTAAAATCGGCCGCTTGGCGGCTTCGAGCATCTGGAGCGGAACCTTGAGCCCGGCTTTATCGGGCATCACCGGAACGAGATTGGGCAGCAGGGTCGGCTCGGCCAACAGAGTCGCGGCCTCTTTGGTCGTTTCGGTCGAGGGAAGGTCGAACTGCACGGGGCCCGGCGGATGGGCAGTCGCGATGCGCATGGCGCGCCGGATCTGCTGGCGCACCGTCTTGGCGCCGATCGTCGAATTCCACTTCGTGATGGGTGTGTAGAGCGCCAGATGATTGGTGCGCTGCCGGAGGCCGGTCTCGTAGGTGTGCGGCGGATACTGGTCGGTGATCACGATGAGGGGGCAGCGGTCCATCCAGGCGTGTGCCACACCGTTGACCATGTTGGCGGCGCCGGGTCCGCGCGTCGAGAGGCAAACTCCGGGCGCGCCCGTGATCTCTCCCCAGGTGGACGCGAGCATGGCGCCCGCGGTCTCCTGCTTCATCAGGATGAAGCGCATCCCGCGCACGCGGGCGGCGTCCATCATTTCAACCGATTCGCCTCCGGGATGCCCCACGATAAAAGGAGTGCCCGCATCGCGGAACGCCTCGACCAACACCTCAACGGTAGTCGCCATTTTCTCCGATAGCCCCATAGTGGAATTAAAAAGCGTCAATCAAACTGTCCATAGTAGCAGAGGCGCGCGCGGCTTGTCTCATCATGGATCGCAATGCGCTTTAACGATATGCGCGGGGCATCGGCTAAAGTGTCTGCGAAGGCATTCCGCATTGCGGGCGGCTATTATAGAATTAAGGGCATGCCCAACCTGCAGGTTGCGTTTTTAGATCGTTATCATCCCAATATTTGCGAGACTATTCGGCGGGGATTGCCGCCGGATTGGGCGCCTGTTTTTGCGGAGAGCAAGGAGCTGAAGGACCAGATCGCCGCGGTGGCGGGCGCGGATCTGCTCTTTGTGATGGCCGCGCCGGTGACGCCGGGAATACTTTCGGCGGCCAAAAAGGTGCGCTTCATCCAGAAGCTGGGCGCGGGCGTCGACCGGATCGACCTGAAAGTTTGCGAGGAGCGGGGAATTGCCGTCGCCCGGCTGGCGGGCGGCAACGCGATTCCCGTGGCCGAGCATACGCTGCTGCTGATCCTGGCGGCGCTTCGACGGCTGCCCTCTATCGACCGGCGCACGCGAGCCGGTGAATGGCTCAAGGAAGAGTCGCGCGGCGTGAATCGCCAGCTGCATGGGAAGCGCGTGGGGCTCGTCGGATTGGGGGCGATCGGCAAGGCTCTGGCAAAGCTGCTCAAGGGGTTCGAGGTGGAGATCGTTTACTACGATCCGGTTCCGCCTTCGGCGGAAGTCGAGCAGAAGCTGGGTGTGCGGCGCGTGTCGCTGGATGAGCTTCTGGAAACGTCCGATGTGGTGTCGCTGCATCTGCCGCTGATGCCGCAGACGGCGAATCTGATCAGCAAGGAAAAGATTGAGCGGATGAAGCCGGGCGCCGTGCTCGTGAATTGCGCGCGCGGGGGGTTGGTCGACGAGGCGGCTCTCGCCGCCGCGTTGACGAGCGGGCATCTGTTTGGCGCCGGGATCGACGCATTTTCAAAAGAGCCACCTGTTGGCAACCCGCTGCTCACGCTGGACCAGACAGTGGTAACGCCGCACTTCGCTGGCGCGACGATCGACAATTTCAGCTCGGTGATCGAGAGCGCCGTGCGCAATGCGCGCGAATATCTCGCCAGCGGTACGCTGCCGGCGAGCGATGTGGTGTTTGCTCCGCAGGCGCAGGGAACGACGAAGGCCGGCTAAGCGAGGTTCGATGGAAGCGAGCGGAACATTTCTGAAGAATGGTGTGAAGAACGGCGTGACGAAAAGCGTGGCGAACGGCGCCGCGGATAAGGTTCGGCCGTTCCTGATCAACAACGAGTGGGTGGAAGGGAGCGGTGAGCCGTTTGTCTCGACCAATCCGGCCGACGGAAGCGAGATTGCACGAATCAACGCTGCATCGCCGGCGGATATCGACTCGGCTGTTGCCGCGGCTCGCGCCGCGCTATCCAACCCTGCCTGGCGCGATTTGAAGCCGCATGAGCGGGCGCGGCTGCTCTATCGCGTCGGCGAATTAATCGACGCGGACCTCGAGCGGCTGGCCCGCGTGCAGATGCAGGACAACGGGAAAACGCTGAAGGAGTGCCGCCAGCAGGTCGGGAGCGCCGCCGGCACATTCCGGTATTACGCGGGGGCGTGCGAGACGTTTGAGAGCGAAGTGACCCCGCCGCGGGGAAATTATTGGACCATGACGGTGCGGGAGCCGGTAGGCGTCGTGGGCGCCATCACGGCCTGGAACTCGCCCGTCACGCTCGATGCACATAAACTAGCGCCGATCCTGGCCGCGGGGAACGCTGCCATCCTGAAGGGGTCCGAGGTGACGCCGCTGATCAGCCTGGAGTACGCGGAGATCGTGCTGAAAGCAGGATTCCCGCCGGGGGTGGTGAATGTGATTGCCGGCGCCGGGGAACCGGGCCGGTGGCTCGTCGAGCATCCGGGCGTGGATATGATTTCGTTCACGGGCGGAACAAGAACCGGGAGCGCGATCGCAGCGACCACTGGACGATTGCTGAAACCCGTCGTGCTGGAGCTTGGAGGAAAATCGCCGAACATCGTGTTTGCCGACGCAGATTTGAAGAAGGCGACTCGCGGCACGGGCGACGGGATCTTCTCGGGCGGGGGGCAGTCCTGCATCGCGGGCTCGCGCATATTCGTTCAGAAGACGATCTTCAAGGAATTTCTGGAGGGCTTGCGCGATTTTGCTAGAGGCTATCGCGTGGGAGCGCCCGAATCACCGGACACGGACCTGGGACCGCTGGCCAGCTTTCCGCATCGCGAACACGTGGAGCGCTACGTCGAAATCGGCCGCAAGGAAGGCGCCACGGTGGTAGCTGGCGGCGCTCGGCCGACCGGAGGGATCTTCGATAAGGGCGCGTACTATTCTGCTACCGTGCTCACAGATGTGGACAACGACGCTCGGGTCTGCCGCGAGGAGATTTTCGGGCCGGTCGCCGTGGTGCTTCCTTTCGAGAACGAAGACGATCTGATGCGGCAGGCCAACGATACGGATTTCGGCCTCGCTTCCGGCATCTGGACCGGGGATTACCAGAAAGCCTGGCGAGTGGCGCGCGGGCTCCGTGCCGGGACGGTGTGGATCAACACCTACAAACAGGCGTCGATATCCACTCCATTCGGGGGCTTCAAGCAGAGCGGCATCGGGCGCGAGAAGGGCTTGCAGGGGATGCTGGCTTACACGGAGACGAAGGGCATTTTCTGGGGATTGGGATAATTCGTAACAACTTCCGATTTTAGTCTGCGTTCTGTTCAGTCAGCGTTTTGCGGGGCCACCTCCAAATTGCCGGAACGCTTTTGCTGCCACCACACGCTGAAGCGATCCATGTAGAGATATACGACCGGCGTGGTAAACAGCGTCAGCATCTGGCTGAAGATCAAGCCGCCGATAATCGTCACGCCGAGCGGCACCCGCAACTCCGAACCAATTCCTCTTGCCAGAGCCAGCGGCAGCGCCCCCAGAAGGGCCGCCATCGTCGTCATCAGGATGGGTCGAAAGCGCAGCAGGCACGCTTCATGAATCGCGCTTTTTGCGTCGCGATGCTCGTTGCGCTGCGCCGCGAGGGCAAAGTCGATCATGAGGATCGCGTTTTTCTTCACCAGGCCAATCAGCAGGATGATTCCCACCAGTCCTAGCACATTCAGATCCATGTGGAAGATCATCAACGCCGCCACCGAGCCCACGCCCGCCGAGGGCAAGGTGGAAAGAATCGTGATGGGGTGAATGTAGCTCTCATAGAGCATTCCCAGCACGATATAGACGGCCAGCAGCGCCGTGACGATCAGGAACGGTTCGGTGGCAAGGGAAGATTGAAAAGCCTGCATCGATCCTGAATACATCGTGCGGATGGAACTGGGCATGCCGACTTTCTGCTCGGCCTCGCCGATCGCCTGAACCGCGTCGCTCAAGGCCACGCCCGGTGCCAGGTTGAAGGAAATTGTCACGGCAGGGAATTGCCCGTCGTGGTTCACAGCCAGCGGAGCGATGCGCTTCTCGAAATGGGCGACGGCGCTGAGCGGAACTACCCCGCCGTTGCTGGAACGAATGTAAACGTAATTGAGCCCCTGCGGGTCTTGCCAGAACTGCGGCGCCACTTCCATCACCACGTGATATTGGTTCAGCGTGGTGTACATGGTGGACACCTGGGACTGCCCGAAGGCGCTGTAAAGAGTGGTATCCATCAATTGTGTTGTGATTCCCAGCCGCGCGGCGGTCTGGCGGTCATACACCAGCCGGGCCTGCAAGCCGCTGTTCTGCTGGTCCGAATCCACATCGGTGAGCTGGCGTATTCTTCTCATCTGGCCAAACATCACCGGGCCCCACTGCACCAGATCGTCCACGCTATCTGAGCGCAGGGTATATTGATACTGCGCGTTCGACGCTTTCCCGCCGATTTTCAGGTTCTGATTCGCCTGCAACACCACGCGCGCTCCCGGCACGCCGTTGAGCTTGGGACGAAGGCGGTCGATCACCTGGCTGGCGGTCAGCTTTCGAACGTCGAACGGCTTCAGCGCCACGTGGACCTCGGCTGTGTTCACCGAGCCGCTTCCACCGGTAGAAATCACGGCCTTATCCACCGCGGGATCGGACTTGATGATATTCACGAAGCGGGATGTCAGCTGCTGCATGGCCTGAAACGAAACGTCCTGCGAAGCGCGGATGCCGCCGCTCAAGTGTCCGTTGTCGCCCAGCGGGAAAAAGCCCTTGGGCACAATCGCAAATAAATACACGTTCACGGCAATCGTCAGCAGCAGGATTCCCAGGGTCACTGCCTCGTGGGCGAACACCCACGTGAGGCCGCGGTCGTAGAGGCGCACCAGAAAAGCGAAGGCCTTCTCATTGGCGCGGTAGATTCTCCCGTGAGACTCTCTTCCAGAGTCCTGCTTCAGGAGCCGGGCGCACATCATCGGCGTCATCGTGAGGGACACCACGAGTGAAACCAGAACCGCCACCGAGAGGGTAATCGCAAACTCGCGGAAAAGGCGGCCCACGATGCCGGCCATCATCAGGATCGGAATAAACACAGCCACTAATGACAGCGTCATCGAAAGGACCGTAAAGCCAATCTCCTGCGCCCCGTGCAACGCGGCTTCCAGGGGGCGCATGCCCAGCTCGACGTGCCGGGAAATGTTCTCGATGACGACGATCGCGTCGTCGACCACGAATCCCGTACAGATCGTAAGCGCCATCAGCGAGAGATTGTCGATGCTGTAGTTGCACAGGTACATCACGCCGAACGTCCCAAGCAGCGAAACGGGAACCGCGACGCTCGGAATCAGCGTGGCGCGCGGGCTTCGCAAAAACACGAAAACCACCAGGATCACGAGGCCGATGGAAATCACCAGAGACCGCTCGACATCGTGGACCGACGAAAGAATCGTTGCCGCCCGAGTCCCAACGACCACCATGTCGATTCCCGCCGGGATGGAGGCTTGTAACGAGGGCAAGGCCTCGGTGATTCTATCCGTGGTGGAAATAATGTTGGCATTGGGCTGCCGGAAGATCTGCAGGGTTACACACGGCTTGCCGTCGAAAAATCCAGCCGCGCGAATGTCCTCCACGGAATCCTGGACGTTCGCGATGTCCGACAACTTGATGGCGGCACCCTTGTGGTACCCGACGATCAGCGGCTTGTAGTAATTGGCTTTGAGGAGCTGGTCATTTGCGAGGATGTCCGCCGTCTTGCCGCTGTCCCATATCTGGCCCTTGGGTACATTCGAGTTCTGCTGGCTCAACATGTTCTTTACGTCCTGCAAGCCGAGCCCGTAGCTATTGAGTTGCGTGGGGTTGATGTCGACGCGAACAGCCGGCAGCGAACTCCCTCCGATGGATACCTGGCCAACTCCGGAAATCTGAGAAAGCTTCTGCTGCATGATCGTCGATGCGGCATCGTAGAGACTTCCTCGATCGTAAATGCTCGAGGTAAGGGCAATCTGCACGATGGGCAAATCGGCTGGATTCACTTTCTTGTACGTGGGATTGGTCGGCAGGTTCGCAGGCAGATAGCTGCGCGCGGCATTGATGGCCGCCTGGACGTCGCGCGCGGCGCCGTCGATATTGCGGTTCAGATCGAACTGCAAGGTAATGGAGGTGGTGCCCAGGTAGCTCGACGAGGACATCTCCGTAATGCCCGCGATGCGCCCGAATTGCCGCTCGAGGGGTGTAGCCACCGAGGAGGCCATGATTTCCGGGCTTGCCCCGGGCAGACCAGCCCGCACCGAGATCGTCGGGTAATCGATCTCCGGGAGCGCCGCGACCGGCAGCACCAGAAATCCGATGATCCCTGCGAGCGCTATGGCCACCGTAAGCAGCGTGGTCGCCACGGGCCGGTGAATGAATGGCGTCGAGAGGTTCATCTCTTATTTTGACGAAGGACTGGAGAGGTTGGGTACGTGACGAAGAAGCACTGTGCAGTGCCGACACACAATGGCAGATAGGCAACCGGAGATTGCTTTCCGCGCAATCTCCAGTGCCTCATACCCGGAATTCCTTACTTGCTGGTCGATTCCGCGCCATCGCCCTTGTTTGCCAGGTAGAAGTATCCCACTTTGTTGTTGGGATTCGTGCCGTACCACATCCGCCCCTGCGCATCGCGGAAGAATTCCCGCATGGCAATTTCGGAGTGCGGTACCGGATATTCGATCACGTTCCCGGTCCTGGTATCGAAGCGCGCAAGCTCGTCCATGTCATGCGAGTTGTACCAGAGATAGCCATCCGCATCGAAGCCCATGCTGTAAGGAGTCGGCTCCGGGCCCGGCAGCGGGTATTCCGTGAACATTTGCGTTTTGGGATCGAACCGGGCTATTTTCCCGGCGGTGAATTCGCCGATCCAAACGATTCCGTCCGAGGCTATTTCCATCCGCCGGGGAAAGCTCTTCGGGGAAGGCATGGTCCACAGGGTGACCTTCAGCGTCTTCCCGTCCACCTTGCCGATTTTGTTCGCCCCCGAAGCTGTAAACCAGACATCGCCATTCTTGTCGGGCTTCACGTCGTAAGCGAAAGGGATATCCTCGAAGTGGGTAAACTTCCGGGTTTCGGGATCGAATTTCGTCAGCGGGCCGCCGCTGGCCCACGCGTTTCCGCTGGGATCAATTCGTACCGTGTGCTTCGAGCCGCCCTCGACCGTGCCTTCCTTGCCGGGAAGATAATAGTCCTGATATTCGGTGATCTTCTGCGTGTTGGGATCCCAGCGCCCCAGCTTGTTGGCATCCGTCTCTGTCAACCACACGGAACCGTCCGGGGCGGGAACGGCGGAGTGAATCGAGGCGGTGCCCACGTTGGGAACCGAGAAATCCTGCATCTCGCCGGTCTTCGGATCGAGGCGGGTGATCTTATTCGCTACTCCGAAGTTGGGAATCCAGAGATAGCCGTTCTTGTCCGGAGCCGCGCTGAAGGGCATCCGGCCGGGGCCCGGCATGTCGTACTCGACGTACACGATGTTGGAAGAGTCGCTGCCGAAGGAACGTACAGTGTCCTTGAATGCGGGCATCTCCGCCGGCGATTTCGGCAGCACGGAGTCAGGCCCGAACAAAGTTGTCAGGTACGCGGCGATCTGATCGGCATCCTGATCGTTGACCTGGACATGCATCACCGTCTGCATATATTGCACGCGGTCTCGCCAGCCGTCCGCGTCGCGCGTTACAGACGCCATGCGGGTCTGGAACAGGTGGCAGGTCGCGCAGTGCGAAACATACAAATCCTTCCCCTTGGACGCGGGCCAGAGCTTTTTCGCCTGATAAAAGGAAATGTCGTTCCAGCGGACCACGGACTGCTGCAGCGCGAAGTCGTAGGACGCCTTCTGATCGGCCGTGAGGCTGACTCCGGTACGAGGATCGGTGCGAAAGCCGACGGCGCGTAGCGTCAGGCGGTAATCTCCCGCGGGCAGGTCGGCGATGCGGTACTGTCCATGGCTATCGGAAAGAACAATCGTGGTGATGTGCGACTTCGTGTTCTGCGCTTCGACAAACGCTCCCTGAAAGGATGCGCCGTCCGCGCCTTTCACTGTTCCGCTAACGGTGGCTCCGAGGCACGCCGAACCAAGCAGACAAGCCAAACCAGCTAGAGCAAAGAATCTAGTTTGCGACCCCATGGCATCTCCATTTAGTCCGTATCAGCTGTACGAACTCGCAAAACCCTAACTTTTCCTGTCTGGCAATTCCACGTAGGCGCGCGTGATATCCGCCACGGTACGCGTGCCGCAGTTGCCCATCACCAGCTTCAATTCGCCCTGCATAATTTCCAGCACGCGCTCGACTCCCGGCTGACCGAACGCTCCCAATCCCCAGAGCATCGGGCGCCCGATACCCACCGCTGAAGCACCCAGCGCGAGCGCTTTGAAAACATCCGTGCCGCGGCGGAAGCCGCTATCGACAACCACCGGGACGCGGCCATTCACCGCCGCCACCACTTCCGGAAGCGCCTCGATGGTGGCCTGAAGGGTTTCGGTGACGCGCCCTCCGTGGTCGGAGACGTGGATGCCGTCAATTCCATGCTCCACCGCGAGGCGCGCGTCCTCTCCCGTGGTCAGACCCTTGATCACAAATTTACCCTTCCAGAATTTGCGCATTTTATCGACGTAGGCCCAATCCAACGGTTGCGGGACGCCACCCGCGGCATCCAAGCCTTCGCGCATCGGGCGATTTCGCACCAGAATGTCCTCGCCCTTCACGTCGTGGCAGGCCGCGCACTGCCGCAAATCCTTGGGCCGCGTGCGCAGATACGTTTCGGCGTGACCGCCTGGGCTTGTATCGACGGTGAGAGCGATCACCGTGCATCCCGCAGCGGCAACGCGGGTCAGGAGTTTTTGGCAAGCTTCCCACGTGCGCGGGGCATACACCTGATACCACACGGGCCGCCCCAGCGCCGCGTTTACCTCCACTACAGACGTGGACGTGGCCGTGGAGAGGTACTGAAGGGTTCCGTACGCCTTGTCCGCGCGCGCAACAGCCAGCTCGCCATCCGGGTGGAACGATTTCTGGCCGCCCGTGGGACACGTGAAGATTGGGCTGTTGTAGGTGGTGCCGAAGAGATTGACGCGCATGTCGACCTTGGTGGCATCGTGCAGGCGGCGGGGACGCAGCATGATGTGCTGGAACCCTTCGCGGTTGGCGGCGATGGTCGCGTCGTCATCGACGCCGCTTCTCATGAAGGCCCAGTGGCCGGGCGCTACGTTGCGATGGGCGACCTCTTCGAAATCGAATACATCCAGGGCTTCGGCGGGACTCGCGATCAGGCTGGCTTTCTCCTGAGCAGTCTGCGCCAGCGTGCCTTGCCGAAGAAAGGCGGCCACTCCGCCGAGGGAAGCTACATACGGGCTTGCCGCCAGAAATTTCAGGAAATCTCGCCTCGCTGTTTGTTGGCTCATATCGGCGTGGATTTTATCGCTCCGGGGCACTTTTGACCAGCGAGGATACGGAGAAGGGTGCGTGCTGCAACGGCCTGGAATACAGACGAACCCCTCAGGCCCGGCCGGTGCTGATTAGCTTTGGGCTTTCAATCGCGGGAGCAAAGCCAGGGCATTGTTGCGGGAGATCGCCTGAAGTTCCTCGGCGCTGAAAACGCCGCATTCCCGCAGGCCGCGGGCTTCGTCGGCAACCCGCGCGAAGGGATAATCCGTGCCGAACAATATGTGCGATATGGGGACAATTTGTTTCAGCGCGCTCATGGTTCCGGCGTTGTTCGAGCGTCCCGTGCCGTAATAAAACTCGCGTACGGCCTTTGGCAAGACATTCCCGGAATCGGCGGCGGTTCCCGGCGGGCTCGTCGGAGCCGTACTTCGCCGCACCAGGAAGGGCATTGTTCCACCGGCGTCGCAGAAGATGAATTTAATCTCGGGGAAGCGGGGGGAGAAACCGCTCTCGGCGCCGGCGGAGTTCGGCTTGAGCAGGCTGAGAATCGTGCGGTGAACATCCCAGCCGAAAATTTCGTATGGCTCCGCCGAGATTTTGCGGTGGACGTAAACAACCGCCTTTCGGCGATTCAACTCCTCGAAGACGGGCGCGAATGCGGGGTCGCCCAGCAACTTCTCGCCGTATGTTTCGCTGTAGTGCGACAGCAGGCCGAAACCATCGGCCTTGAGGGTGTCGAGCGCATGCTCGATTTCGCGCAGGCTTGCGTCCACATCCGGCAATGGCAGGGCGGCAAACAGTCCAAAGCGGCCGGGGAAATCCGCGACCATCCTTGCGCCGTAGTCGTTGCACTGGCGCGCGAGCTGGCGGGTGGCGTCCACCGAGGCGACGCTGTCGCCAAACCAAATACCCGGTGTGGTGAGCGACACAATGGAAGTGGCGATGGCAGCCGCGTCCATCTGCTCGATGGATTTCGCGGGCGTCCAGCCTTTGAATGTGTTCAGGAAGCTGGTGTTCCCCAGCATGCCGCGCCCCTGATTGCTGGTGATGACGCTCACCCAGTCCGGCGGCGCGTAATGGCTGTGAATGTCGATCCAGCCCGTTGGGGCACCTGGGTACCCAGCCCATGCGCGGCCTTTGCACAGCAACCCTGTTGCTGCGAGAGCGGTGAGCCCGCCAACATGAGAAAGGAATTGGCGTCGCGGCAACTGTGGCTCGCGAGGCGGTTCGCTTACACCGACGTCCGGCACTTCACAGGCTTTGCTGTTCAACTCGGCACCTGATCTCTTGCCACAGCTTCTCATCATTCTCCGCGGCCCAAAGTGAAGGGTGTCTCTTCTTTCAAACCCACACCGCTTCCTTCGGCTTTCATCATTTGCGCTGCAAGACTCAGAATGCGCTTTGCCGCATCCGCTGGAGATATACCACGACTGTGAATATTCGAGATCAAATTTCGGTCCGCGTCCGTGTGCTGCTTGCCGGGGCGATAGGCCATGTAGGCCGAGAGGCTTTCGGCCGTGGCGAGGCCGGGGCGCTCGCCGATCAGGAGTATGGCCACGCGGGGCGCGAGGATTTCGCCGATTTCGTTGAGGATACCCACGCGGCAGTGCCGGATCAGAAATGTGCGTCCGAGGGTCCAGCCGCGTGCCTGCGCGCCCTCGCTGAGCAGCGGCAGCAGGGCAGGGACCTGGATTGCTACCGCGGGAACCGAAAGGCCGTCGCCAATCGCAATTTGAAGGTCGCAGGCGGCCGAGTACAGAGTCTGAATCTCGCTTCGCGAGCGGTCATCGAAGTGGCGGCCGAGATCGGGGCGCAGAAGATACTCGTCTTTGGAACGAGCCTGCGTGCGCGTTTCAAAAAGATGCCATTCGTCGACGAAAGCGCTACCCAGCGCTGCCGCAGGTTCGAGTTCCGCGCGCACAGCGTCCCGGGCAGCTGCATGCGCTTCGCGCAGCTGCATCTGCGTCGGCGTGCGGTAGGAACTTCCTGCCCGGCCGGCCATGATCCGTGCGGGTGTGCGTTCCCGGATTTTGCGCACGAACTCTGTCAAGTCCGAGGAGACGATGGAATCGCCGGGGGCGTCGCTCACGGTCAAAGAACCTCTGCCAGAGAGGATTCCAGTCCTCGCAGTAAATGCTTTCGTTTGGCCGCATCGAGCAGGGCAGGCTCGCCGTCGCGATAGAACCCTGCGGCCGCGAGCCACTCCGCAAATTCGGGAGCCGGTTGTAGCTTGAACAGCCGGCGCATGGCCAGCGCATCGTGATAGCTCGTGGACTGATAATTCAGCATCACGTCGTCGGAGCAGGGAACGCCCATGAAGTAGTTGCAACCCGCCGCTGACAGCAGCACCAGGAGATTGTCCGCCGAGTTCTGGTCCGCGTCGGCGTGATTGGTGTAGCAGACGTCGCAGCCCATCGGCAGGCCGAGCAGCTTGCCCATGAAATGGTCTTCGAGGCCCGCGCGGATAATCTGGCGCTCGTCGTGGAGATACTCCGGGCCGATGAAACCCACCACACTGTTCACCAGAAAGGGATCGAAGCAGCGGGCGAGTCCATAGGCGCGGGCTTCTAGCGTGAGTTGGTCCACGCCATGATGAGCCTCCGCCGAGAGCGCGCTGCCTTGCCCGGTCTCGAAATACATCACCTGCGGACCTTTCCACGGGACGTCGCGCTTTCCGTGATGATCGAGAATCCGCTCGCGCCCTTCGCGCAGCATCGCAAGCGTGATACCGAAGCTGCGATTGGCCGCCTCCGTGCCCGCTACCGATTGAAAGAGCAGGTCGACGGGCGCGCCTCGTTCGAGGGCTGCAAGCTGTGTGCTGATGTGCGCGAGGCAGCAGCTTTGCGTGGGAATTTTGTAGACATTCACCAGCCGGTCGAGCGCGCCAAGGATGGATTTGGTGGTTTCCACCGAATCCGACGCTGGATTTACGCCGATCACAGCGTCTCCGCAGCCATAGAGCAGCCCCTCGAACGTGGAGAGCAGGATGCCTCCGAGATCGTCCGCGGGATGGTTGGGCTGCGCGCGGATACCCAGCACGCCGGCCTCGCCCATTGTATTGCGGCAACGCGTAACGTTGCGGATCTTTGCGGCGGCCATCACGAGGTCCTTGTTGCTCATGATTTTGGCCGCTGCCGCCGCCATTTCAGGAAGGATGCCCCACTGGAGCTTCTTCAGATCGGCGCCGCTGGTGCCATCGTCGAGGATGTACTCGCGGAATTCGCCTACCGTGAGGCTTTGGATGGGCTCGAAAGCTTCTTCGCGGAATCTGTCGAGGATGAGGCGGCTCACGTCGTCCTGATCGGGGTCGATCAAGGGCTGCCGGAGGATTTCGCGAAGGGTCAGATCGGCCAGCTTGCGCTTGGCGGCCACCCGCTCGCCTTCCGATGTGGCCGCGATGCCCGCCAGCTTGTCACCGGATTTCTCTTCGTTCGCCTTCGCAAAGATCTCGCGGAGATCGGCGAAATGATAGGTGTGGGGCATGGCGTGCGCGACCAGCCGGCTCCGGTGTTACAGCGATCTTCGCTTCGACTGGATACTACCTGCAATTGAAGCCAAAGGAAACGCTTCGCAGCGGAAGCGGGGACGGCTGGGCGCGGAATTGTCACACCAAATAAGAAGCCCCGCGAGTTCTAGCTCGACGGTTTCTCCGGCACCTTGGCGCCCTTTTTGCGCGCTTCGGAAAGTCCAATGGCGATGGCCTGCTTGCGGCTCTTCACCGTTCCGCCCTTGCCGCCTTTGCCCGACTTCAGAGCTCCGCGCTTCTCGCGGCGCACCGCACTTGCGACACTTTTCCCCGCAGCCTTGCCATACTTTCTCCCGCTTGATTTCGTCGCCATCTGGACATCCTCCTTGTGGACTCCTGTATGGGCCAAGCCACTAATCGCGCAATCCTCGCCGATAATTGGTCAATGCGGGGCGCAATTCCATACGCGGATCACGGTATTGGGTGCGGCACGCGACTGTAAAAGCGACGGTGTGAGCGTTACAG
The DNA here is from genome assembly GCA_964600355.1 of uncultured Acidobacteriaceae bacterium. Classification (GTDB taxonomy): domain Bacteria; phylum Acidobacteriota; class Terriglobia; order Acidiferrales; family UBA7541; genus Palsa-295. The sequence goes on along the minus strand of CAZRKW010000074.1, from coordinate 1,046 downwards.
AGGACGTTGCTGCAAGCAAGTAGGAACAAACTGGAATAGAAGCAGTTACATAATGAATTGCCGGTTCAGCGCCTGTTTGGTTCCCGCTTCAGCGGCATTTCAGCCATTTGCCCAATTTGCCGCCGATGCGAGCCATCGAACTCGCCGGCCGTGCGATTGTGCGAATCACCAGCGCGGTAATGTTGTCCCCGCCGCCGGCCCTCTTGGCGAGTTCCACTAGTTCATCGGCAGCTTCCCGCGATTCTTCCGCGTCGCTTAGAACCTCGGCGATCTGCGCGTCGGACAAGTCGCGCGTCAGCCCGTCGGAACACAGCAAAATCGTATCGGTGTCCAGAACAAGCTCTTCGCTCACATCCACTTCCACGTCCGGCTCGATCCCCAGCGCGCGAATCAGCACGTTTTTCAGATGACTGGCGTTCGCTTGCTCCTCGGTCATTCTTCCCAACCGTACCTGCTCGCCCACAAAGGAGTGATCGTGGGTGAGTTGCTCGAAGGTTCGATCCCTCAGGCGGTAGATGCGGCTATCGCCGACGTGTGCCAGGCTCATCCGATCCTTCGTGATCTGCACCGCGACGACCGTCGCTCCCATTCCCTGGTTGGGCTGCGTGCGCGCCGCCTGCTCGTAAATCGCGGTGTTGGCGACTCGGACCGCGCTAGCCAGCCGGTTGGACACATCCGAAACGCCGGGGATCGCCTCGCCGGCCAGCGGAAGCGATGGATTCGCAGCCGTCTCGCGGCAATGCGCCAGAATCGTATCGACGGCCATGCGGCTGGCCGCTTCGCCCGCTTCGAGCCCGCCCATCCCGTCTGAGAGAACGAACAGGTTCAGCTCCGGCGCTGAACCGAAAGCATCTTCGTTATTTGGTCGAACGAGGCCGGTATCGGTGCGGGCTCCAAAATCCATCAGGGACTCTGTTTCTGATCGAGAATCAGGTTCTTGATCGGGTGAATGTTGGTAAAGCCGAGGCCCTCTAGTTGGTGTGTCGCTTGCGAAGCCTTATTGGCCGCAAAGGGTCCGGATAGAACTACAATAAACTCGCCATTGG
>CAZRKW010000073.1:0-16935 GCA_964600355.1 uncultured Acidobacteriaceae bacterium | reverse complement strand
CCTGCGAACGCACCGTGACGATCGGATAAACCATCTCCTTCCACTCGGGGCGGAACCCCGCCACCACGCGCGGATCGGCCAGCACATTCCGGTATTCCTGCGTCTTGCGTTTGGAACCCGCCGTGCGTTGCGTGTAACGCTCCACGAGTGATTGAATGTGATCCTTCTGGCGTGCGGTCAGTTCGCCCGAAGGCGCCTTCGGCAATGGTTTGTAAGGCGTGTACCCCGCCAGTTCCTTCACCGGCTTGGTCGCAGAAGCGGCGGCGACAGGAGGCGGTGCAGCAGTTGTGGTTGCGGCCGAATCAATCGCCTGATTCTGAAGTGCGGCCAGTTGCTGCGCGAAGAGCTGGTTCATCGCCTGAAGCTGCTCGCGCATAAGCCGCTCCACCGCAGACTTCGACGCGCCTCCCTCGCGATTCACGTTTGCAAGCGCCGAGGCCGCGCTGGTAGCGAGGAAAGGCGCCACAGGGGCCGCGAATGCACTCACAGGCAACTTGCTGTCGATATAAGCAGTCAGGTCGTCGAGAGTCGATTGATCGCCCAGCAGTTGGCGGAAGGTAATCTTGAGACCGAACTTCGCCTGCAGAGCCTGCGTCACCTGCGTCAGGAACAGAGAATCGAAGCCCATTTCGAGAAATGTTACCGAAGAATCAGCCGCCGAAATTTCCTTGCCGGACAGATCTTCGAAGATTTCTGCCAGCGCCTGCCGGATTCGCGACGCTCGCGTCTGGGTGTTTGGAATACTTTCTTCAACCAAGTTATTTGCTCCCGCCCGTCGATGGTTCTCCACGAGATTTGGAACATCCGGCCCGCTTGCACCGCGCGCTTGATCAGTTTCCGCACTTGGCGTTTCCAGCCAATATCGCTTCCGTTCGAAAGGATAGGTCGGCAATGAAACGCGTCGCCGGCGCTCATTGCGGTGCACGGCCTTCCAGTCCGGCTGGACGCCCGCGAGCCACAGCGACCCAAGCGCCGCCGTCAGGCTTGCCGAATCGCCCTCCGCCGAATATCCATCCGACAGGGACGACACGATCACCGCATCGGGGGACGGACCATTCTCGCGCGCCAGAACGTTCAGCACGTTCCCCGGTCCGATCTCGATCAGAATATTGCGCGGATCCCTTCGCAGCTCCGTGACGCCAAGCGAAAACTGCACGGGTTGCCGGAAATGGCGCGCCCAGTAAGATGGATCGGTCGCTTCGCCCCCGGTGATCCATTTGCCTGTGACGCCGGATACGTAGGGAATGCGCGGCGGATTCAGTTTCACCTGCGAGACGCGCTTGGTGAACGGCTCGATCAGCGGATCCATCATCGAGGAATGAAAGGCATGAGAGGTCGTCAGCCTGCGGCAGGCGACACCTTCGCTATTCAGGCGCTGCTCGAACGTGTCGAGCGCTTCGAAAGGCCCCGCCACCACGCACAGCGAAGGCGCATTCACGGCGGCAAGCGAAAGCGTTCCGTTCAACCGACTGCGCAACTCCGCTTCCGGAAGCCGCACCGAAAGCATGCCGCCCTCGGGAATCTCCTGCATCATGCGCCCGCGCTCGGCCACCAGCGCAAGGGCATCTTCCAGCGAGAAAACACCAGCCAGGCACGCCGCCACAAACTCGCCGATGCTGTGACCCAGCATGGCTTGCGGTCGGATTCCCCAGCTCATCCACAGCTGAGCGAGCGCGTACTCGATCGTGAAAATCGCGGGCTGGGCAATGACGGTGTCCGTGACGCGGCTCTTGTCCGCATCCGAGGCGCCTTCCGGCGGATACAGCAGCGAGCGGAGATCCGCATCCAGGAAGGGCTGCAGTATTTCCGCGCACCGGTCAACCGCGGCGCGAAACACCGGCTCAGAATCGTAAATCTCCCGGCCCATATTAAGGTGCTGCGATCCCTGCCCCGGAAACAGAAAGCACATGGAACTGTTTTCTTTATGGCTTAACCGCGTCTGCACGCGCTTACGATCACGCTTCACGAACGCGTCGATAGCATCCGCGCAATCGCGTGCGACCACCACACGCCGGCAGGCAAACGCGCGGCGCCCGGTTTGAAGCGTCCAGGCGACATCCGCCAGATCCGCTTTAGGATTCGATTTCAAGTATTCGGCAAGATTTTCCGTCGCACGATCGAGGGCTGCTTCCGACCGCGCGGATAGCGGCAAGAGATGTAGGCGCAGCGACGAAGGATCGGTCGCGCGCTCGGGAGCCTGTTCCAGCACAACATGCGCATTCGTGCCGCCCACGCCAAAGGCGCTCACGCCGGCTCGCCGCGGAATTTCGCCGGAGTTCCAACTCGCGCGTCGCGAGTTTACGTAAAAGGGGCTATTCGCAAAATCGCATTGTAGGTTCGGCCTCGTGTAGTGCAGCGTGGGAGGAAACACCCCATAACGCACGATGTGTGCCGCATGGATCAGCCCGGTCACCCCAGCCGCGATGTCGAGATGGCCCACGTTGGTCTTGGCCGTACCCACCGCGCAAAAATTCTTCCTGCCGCCGCGCACCCCAAACGCCTGCGCCAGCGCCGCAAGCTCGATCGGATCGCCCAGTGGAGTCGCCGTGCCATGCGCTTCGATATAGCCGATGGTCTCCGGTTCCACTCCGGCTGCCGCCTGCGCCAGCGCAATAACCCTCGACTGCCCTTCGACGCTCGGCGCCGTATAGCCCACCTTGGCGGACCCGTCGTTATTCGCCGCACAACCGCGAATCACCGCGTAGATCTGGTCGCCATCGCGGACCGCATCCTCGCAGCGCTTCAGCAGCACAACACCCACACCGCTGCCAAATACCGTCCCTCGTGCCTCCGCGTCAAACGTGCGGCAGTGGCCATCCGGCGAAACCATTCCGCCATCTTGATAATACGAGCCGCGCTTCTGCGGAAACGTGATCGAGCTTCCGCCCGCCAGCGCCATGTCGCTTTGATACGTCAGCAGGGACTGGCATGCCTGCGTCACCGCGAGCAATGAGGTCGAGCAGCCCGCCTGCATCGTGAACGCCGGACCGCGCAGGTTCAGCTTGTAAGCCACGCGTGTGGCCAGAAAGTCGAGGTTGTTCCCCATCATCTCGGGGTAATTTCCCACCTGATAGGCGCCCGTGAACGACTCGATAAAGGCGGGATTCTTGCATATCTGCGAGAGGAAATACGTGCTCGTGCTGCATCCCGCGTAGACGCCGATGGCTCCCGGATAAGCACCGGGGTCGTAGCCGGCGTCTTCGAACGCCTGCCAGCAGCATTCCAGAAACAGCCGCTGCTGCGGGTCGATCAATTCCGCTTCACGCGGGTAAATCCCGAAAAATCCCGGATCGAACTGGTCGACATCCTCCAGAATCGACCGCGCCCGGACGTAATTCGGATCACGCGCGAGTTCCGCAGCCCCCGCCACTTCGAGCTCTTCCACTGTGAAGTGCGAGATGGACTCTACGCCGTTGAGCTGATTGCGCCAGAACTCCGCGACGGACCGCGCCCCGGGGAAGCGCCCCGCCATGCCAATGATGGCGACTCCTTCCAGTGGCGGTTCGGAAGTATCGCGTGCGCTCATGAGGCACCACCCGAGTGTCGCTGGCGCTCGCGGGCAAAAGCATCGCGTTGCTTTTGCGCCTGCTGCTGCAGGTCGGAAAACGAAGGAGCAGCCGGCCGCGTCTTGCTTAGATGAGCGGCAAGAGTGCGGACGGTGGCGAACTCAAAGAGGTCTGTAATGGGAATTTCAAGCTGCAGGGCCTGCTGAAGATTCGCGTGAACCGCCAGCAGCAGCAGCGAATCGCCTCCCAGATCGAAGAAATTATCGTCCAGCCCGGCGCGCTCCACGCGCAGTACCCGCTTCCACACATCGGCAATTTGCAACTCGAACTGGGTTGCCGTTCCTCCCCCCATTGTTTCATCTCCGCCCAATACGGGTGAGGGCAACGCGGATCGGTCAACTTTTCCGTTGGGGGAAAGCGGCAAGCCTTCCATACGAACGAACAACGCCGGCACCATGTGCGCGGGCACCTTGCCGGAAAGAAATTGCTTCAATTCTTTGGCCGTTAGCTCGCGGTTGTCCGCAGTCGTGAAATAGCACACCAGGCGTTTCGAGCCGTCGTCTGCAGTATGCGGCGCCACGCAAGCCTGGTTGACGAGCTTGTGGGTCCGCAGCGCGATCTCGATTTCGCCGGGCTCGATGCGGTAGCCATGGATTTTCACCTGGTTGTCGATCCGGCCAAGAAACTCGACAACGCCGTCATCCCGCCACCGTGCCATATCACCGGTTCGGTACATCCGCGCACCGGGCTCGTCAGAAAACGGATCGCGCACAAATTTCTCGGCTGTCTTGGCCGGGTCTTTCAGATAACCGCGCGCCACGCCGTCGCCACCGGCATAGAGTTCCCCGGAGGTTCGTCCGCCCACGGGCCGCAAGTTTTCGTCGAGAATGTAAACGCGCGTGTTCGAGACAGGCCTTCCGATCGGCACCGATTCAGGCACCGGATCGCCCTTCCTCATCACATGGCAACAGGTGAATGTTGTGTTCTCGGTTGGGCCGTAGCCATTGATCACGGTGCAATCCGGCAAGTTCTCGAGCACTCTGCGAACGTGCCGCGAGGAAAGAACATCCCCGCCGGCCAGAAGCTGCCGGATCGGGCGCAAATCCTCCAGCCTCTGCTCGACCATTAAATTGAACAGGCCGGAGGTGAGCCACAGGGTCGTGATCCCGTGTTCCCGAATTGCGCGGCCCAAATCTTCCAGCGAGGCCGTTTGCGGAGGCATCAGCACAAGCTTTCCGCCATTTAAGAGCGGTCCCCAGATTTCCAGCGTGGAGGCATCGAAGGACACCGGCGCAAACTGGAGAAAAACCTCCTCCGGCCCGAACTTGCAAAAGTTCGTATTCCGAACCAGGCGCACCACCGCCCTGTTTTCAACCATCACGCCTTTCGGTTGGCCGGTCGAACCCGAGGTGTACATCACATAAGCCAGATCGGTGGCGGCACCCATCGAGCCCGTATCGACACCTTGCCGCGCGCCGTCGCCGTGCGTCGCCACCTCGTCAACACACAGGACCACAACATTCCGGCCGGCGAATCTTCCAGCGAGCGAACGCTGGCACAAAATCACCGGCGCGGTCGTTTCCGCGAGCATGTAATCCAGGCGGTCTTGCGGATAAGAAGATTCAAGCGGCACATAAGCCCCGCCCGCTTTCAGAATCCCCAGGAATGCGACGATCATCTCAAAGGAACGCTCGAGGCAGCATCCCACCATCGTTTCGCCAGCCACACCGAGCGAACGCAACCGCGCCGCCAGCTGGTTCGCGCGGCTGTTCAACTCCGAGTAGCTCAGTTCCAGCGAGCCGCAGACCACCGCAACGCGCTCGGGATACCGCCCGGCGACTTCATCGAATAGCTGCGCAATCGTCTTATCGCGAGGGTATTCCGTCCGTTCCCCTGCCCACGATTCTTCGCGGTGCGTCCGCGCAGAAACAACGGCGGGATCAACCTCGCCCCGCTGCGGGAAAGTCGCCGGATTTTCAAGGGGAAGTGTCATCGCGTCTCAGGGACTAGGGCAGCAAAATCTCCTTCTCGCCAAACAGCCGCTCGGCAACGATCCCGCGAGACCGGCAGGCCTCAATCAACCGGTCGGACTGGATAATCGGATTCGACTTCTCCGTGTACTTAATGCTCATTATATAATTAAGCCAAGGTTCCTGTCCCATCGCATAAACATATACTTCCTTGCAATGCAGCTGGTTCACGATGGCCATGGCTCGCTCGTAATTCGATCCCGCCAGGCGACGCGACTGGTCCTTGGGACGATCCAGCCGCTGTGTGAGCAACGGCCCGTAGATCCAGGACATGGGAGCGCCGTCGCATTCCATCCCCACAAACAATACGTCCACATCCCCGATTTGTTCGTGCACGTGCTCGTACAGTTTCGGCGCGATGTTGCAGGAATCCGCCGCAAACAAAAGCGTGTGGTCGCCCACGCGCAAGTGATACGCGGACTTGGAGAGTACGTTCAAATCGCCGTGTTCGCCGAGAAACGGAATGGCCGTGATCGCGCCGCCGTCGAAGCCGATCTCTTCCATTTCGGCCAGCTCAATGACATTTCGAAAACCGCACTGCTTGAGGAGCAGTTTCAGCGACGGGTCCTGCAACGCGCCACCCCCGTTGCGGGGCACCAAGATGTTGCGGATGCGGTGCCGCAATTGAAGCAGCGTCTCAAACAGGATGTGGTCTTGGTGGTTGTGCGTTATCAGGACGTAATCGATCACCTCGGGAAGGTCCTCATACGTGTACCGCGAAATACTATTTTCGTAGGTGTAGCTGAGCACCGGATCCATCAGCACGCTGACGTTTCTGGTCTCGAGAAGGATGCAGGCATGCCCGAAATAGCGCCACCGCGCCCCTTCCCCTTCATATTTTGCGTACGGGCGTGGCAGCTCGGGGGTCAGGAATGACCGGAAACGATTGGCATCCTCATCATTCAGATCCAGCGTCTCGCAGACGGAATCGAGAGAAGCCGGCTCATTTTTCATGCGGAACAGCTTGTCGATCCGCTCGCTCGAGAAAGGAATCTGCAACTGCACCGAGCTTCCCTTGTCCAGCCGCGGCGTGCTCAACACAAAAGGCCGCTCGTCGCCGGTGACCTCTGAGAACATCAGGCTTTGCAGCGATTCGTCGTACGCCTTGCTCTTGTAAAGAAGCGGTTCGATCAGGCGGAAGGACGGGTGATTATTCAAGTCGTAAGTCAGTTCCACGTAACCCTGAAGGTTCTTCGGCACCTCTTCATAAAGGGCTTCCAGACTGTAACCGGTTCCCTTCGTCCGCAGCATCGCGTCGAGCTCTTCAATCGAGCGCGAAAGTTCCACCAGCGCCTGGCGGTCCCGTAGCGTGCGATCGCGCAGTTCCATCACTTCCTTTACCCGGTTTTCTCCCAGATCCATGAAGGGGCCGCCCTGCAGGGCAGGGTTTCGCACAGCGGCCTGGTGCGCTTCAGGAGACTCGATATAGGACTCCATTATGCGCAGATGTCGCTCGGTGAGATTTCGCGCCGCGGTCGCAGGAGGGATTAAGTGCGCCCAGGCATACCAACCGTCTACAAGGGGCTCCACAAGCACGTTCGACCTGAGATAATAGACCCCGTTCTTCATGCCCCTGTTAGCCCTAGACCCCAACAGTGACCTACTGTTGTAGTGGCCGCAAGAGTACTAATAGCCTAAACACAATTCCCCGTGCCCTGGAATGCAAGTGCCGGTCCATTTTTGTTCGGCACTTAAGCATCTGATTAAAAACGAATTAAATCAGCATCGCAGCATCTTCCCAAGCGAACGTGCCGAATCCGGGGAAATAGGGGAAAACTTTTTCTTTCAAATCCCCTTTCAACGGTATTGATATCCGCACTCCTCGCATTTCGACTTCACAATTCACGCACTCTTATCCATTAAGAGAATAGAAACATCGCCGCGTCGGCCGCTTGGAATTGCATACCGGATGGAACACAATGAAGGTTCGTGGGTTCGGGTCCTTAAAATCCTTATCAGGAGATTCCATTGAAGATTTCGGTGATTGGCTCGGGTTATGTCGGCTTGGTGACAGGTGGTTGCCTCGCGGCAATCGGTCATGAAGTGATATGCACCGATAACGACGCCTCAAAAATCAAGATTCTTGAGGATGGGGGCCTGCCTATTTACGAACCGGGCCTCGAAAAGGTGATAGCCAAGGCCCGCACCGAGAAGAAGATCAGCTTCAGCGCGAATCTCGCCGACGCCGCCACTCGCGGCGATGCCATCTTCATCTGCGTGGGAACCCCGCCGCTTCCCAACGGGGATGCGGACCTGAGCGCCATCGACCATGTCGCGCGAATGATCGCCACCGAAGCGCGCAGCCCCAAAATCGTCGTCGAGAAAAGCACCGTGCCGGCTCGCACAGGCCAGGAACTCAAGCGCGCCCTGGGCGTTTATGGACGTAAATCGAACGTGACCTTCAGTGTTGCCTCCAATCCCGAGTTCCTGCGCGAAGGTACCGCAGTCGAGGATTTCCTCCATCCCGACCGGATCGTTGTCGGCGTGGAAGATGAAAATGCCGAAAAGCAGTTGAAGGAAATCTACCGCCCCGTTCTGGAGCAGAGCTTCAAGTGCCTCGTCCATCCGTCCGGCTGCCCGCAGGGACCCAAACCAGCCTGGCTCGTCACCACAATCAACAGCGCAGAGCTTATCAAACACGCCTCCAATTCATTCCTGGCGCTCAAGATTTCCTACGCCAACATGGTTTCGGCGCTCGCTGAGCGCTTGGGAGCGGACATCGAAGAAGTGATGCACGCCGTCGGGATGGACCCGCGCATCGGGAAAAGCTTTCTGCGCACGGGATTGGGTTTCGGAGGATTCTGCCTCCCCAAGGACTTGCAGGCCTTCGTGCACCTGGCTGAGCGTTCCGGCGTGGACTTCACGATGCTTCGGGAAGCGGAGAAGGTCAACAAGAAGCAGATCGAGCGCTTCTGCGAAAAAATACGTAAGGCCCTCTGGGTCATCCGCGGCAAACAAATCGGCGTTTTGGGCCTCGCCTTCAAGGCCAACACGGACGATATTCGCTTTGCCCCGGCCATCGATTTAATCAATCAGCTGTTAGGGGAAGGCGCCCGGATTCGTGCTTACGACCCGGAAGCCATGGAACGGGCACGCGCCGTGCTGCCTCAGATTGAGTATGCAAAGTCTCCCTATGAGGCGGCGCAGGGCTCCGAAGCGCTGCTTATCGCCACCGAGTGGGATGAGTTCAAGACACTCGATTGGGAGCGCGTACGCGACGCAATGGATCGCCCACTGATCCTCGATGGCCGTAACATATTGTCCCCCAAGGACATAAAAGCGCGTGGGTTCGAATACCACTGCTTCGGCCGCCCCGCCTGACCTGGAATGCCGCCCAGTTTTGAGACGTCGCGCGGAGATGCTGTTCGTCCCACCTTCACTGCTATAGTTAAGGCTGGAGTCTAGCCGCACGATGGATGCTCGAAGACAGGTCGCCGCAGCAATCCTGCTCCTTGCCTTTTGGATTCTGCCCTTCCATGCGATGCCAGTCGGCGCGAATCCTCGACAGGCTCTCCAGGACGGGATAGTTTCCGTTAGACGGAATGAACGAACCTTCCTGATTCTCACTGATATTCACTTCGATCCCTTTACCGGCACCGATCCGCGCGGAGTCGAAGCCCTCGCGTCGAATCCGGTTGAGAAATGGCCAGGTATTTTCGAATCCCATACGGGCCGCGATCTCCCGGCAGCGCCCGCCACGCCGGCCGCGCGTTCAGATACGAACTATGCTCTCCTCGTATCCGCCCTTGAGTCCGCGCGTAACACCGGCACTCCGTACGACTACGTACTCGTAACCGGAGACTACTTAGGGCACGATTTCGAAAAAAAATACCGACAGTTCATGCCGGACAGCCAGGGCTATCGGGATTTCGTGATCAAGACGATGGTCTTCGTAAACCGCATGATTCAGCAATCCTTCCCAGCCGTCCCGATCGTGGGAGCACTGGGGAATAACGATTCAGTAGCCGGGGACTACGCCGAGCCGGGGAAACCTCTCCTGCAGGCACTTTCAAAAGAATGGAAGGTTGTCGCCGCGAATCCCAACGCCGCCCGGGACTTTCGCCAAGGTGGTTACTATGCGCTGCCCCATCCTACTGTGCCGGGCCAGGAGTTCCTCGTCCTGAACACCACCCTGTGGTCGCGGCTTTACACTGGCGGCACATCTCCAGGAAACTCCGATGCGGGGGCGCTAGAGATGCACTGGCTCGTATCCCGGCTCGATGGCCTTCGCGCCCGCAGCCACACAGCAGCCCTCATCATGCACCTGCCCCCGGGAATCGATGCTTATGCGTCGTCAAAGTCGGGTAAATGTTCTACGCCGGTGGCGTTCTGGAAAAAACCATATCTCGACGAATTTGTCGCGGCGATCGAAGGCCACAAAGACTCCCTTCGCGACGGCTACGCGGGTCACACCCACATCAATGACTTTCGCGTTCTTTCGGACGCCGCCGGCGCTCCTTATTTCGCAACGAACATCGCCCCGTCGATGAGCCCCGATAGCCACAATCCAGAGTTCGAGATTGGTGTGTACAACACGGTCAGCGGCGCGCTCGTCGATTACGCGGTACTCTATCTAAAGAACTTCGCCGGCCCTGCCTTCCCGGCAAAACCCGATTGGGAAAAGGCCTACGATTTTCGACAGCTTTCTGCGTTCCCGTCCTACAGTCCGGCGAGCCTGCGGACCATCTCTCTCCTGGTCCGCTCCAATGAACTCGTCCGCTCAAAGCTGCTCGATCTTTTCGCGACGCATATGTCCGCGGCAATCTCGCTTTCCGCGAAAGACTGGCGGCCGTATTCGTGCGCCCAGACGGAAATCACCCCCGGCGCTTTCGTCGCTTGCAGCTGTCCGTCAGCCGCTCAATAAACCCTAAAGGCTTCCAGCTTCACTACCCTCCCTGCCGTGTTTCCTGGTAGTTACCCATTAACACGCCCGCCGAATTTGGCCGCTATTCAGCGAAAAGGCTTGCCGTATCCTGAGTACATCGAATTCACAGCTAAAGAGGAATTATGTCGAACACGTCAACCGCCAGCGATCTCAACCGCCCCCTCCGCCGCAGCACCCGCCTGAGTGCCGTTGTCCCGATCACGGTGATGGGAGTCGATTCCTACCGCGGGCCTTATCGCGAAGAAGTCTCCACGGTCGCCGTAAGCTGCCACGGCTGCCGGTATGAGTCGAAGCACGACGTACTAACCAATTCCTGGGTAATGCTGGAACTGAATCCCACAAACCACGGTACAAACACCGTTTCCGCCCGGGGTCTCGTCAAATGGGTGAAGCGGCCTCTCGATGCCAACGGAACCTACGAAACCGCCATCGAACTCGAGGATCCCGGAAACATCTGGGGCATTGACTCCCCGCCGCAGGATTGGGTCGCGTTCTGCGAATCGCGCTTGAAAGAACCCGCGACCGCAAAGTCGAAACCGTTTGCCGTTCCAAAGCCTGAATCAGTCTCGAAACCCGTCGCTCCGGAACAGCCCGCCAACGGGGGAGGAGCCGCTCCGGCAGCCGCGAAACCCGCTCCGTCCTCCTCCATGGAACGCCCGGTCGAGCGCCCCGTCGAACGATTGGTCGGCGAGTTTCACCAGCAGATGGAAAAAATTCTTTTCGAGGCGGCCGGAGCCGCGGTTCGCGAAAAGGCCACATCCACCCTCGATGATGTTCGTCATGGACTTCGCGAAGAAGCCAAGGCCGTGCTCACCGAACTCGCTTCTTCTCAAACGGGCCCCTGGATCGAGCAATCGCTCAAGCAATTGAACAAGGTCAGCCAGGAAAACGCCAAGACGCTTCACGCCGCTTGGACCAGGAGGCTCGATTCCGATATTCGCCGCGCCCTCGAACGCGTGGAGGAACGCAGCAAGGAGCTCGATCATCTCGCACAGAGCCTCTCCGCCAACGCTCTGGACCGCCTGCAGCGCGGCCTGGAATCGTCGCGTGAAGAAGGCGTCGACCGCATTGTCTCGCGGCTCAAGGAACAGTCGGCGCCGGTGATCGATCATGCCAAGGAAACGATCGCCGGGCTGGTGCAACAGCGCGAGGAACTCGAAAAGGTGCTCGATCAGGCGCTCTCGAAAGCTACGGGGAAAATCGAGGAAGTCTGCACCGGCTTCGAAACAAAGTTTGAGATGATCGTGCGCGAACGTCTCGATTCCGCCCGCGAAGAACTCCAGAAGACGATCCAGGCGGCTATCGGCGCCTCACTCGACCGCTTCCATTCTTCTGCCCAACGGCAGGAGGCCGAAGCGCAAGCGCGTTTACAAACGGCGCTGGCCCCTATCGAGGCCGCTCTTGGCAACATCCAGCAGAAAGCCGCGGAGACAACCCGCCAGTTCTCTCTCGAGTTGGAGAACCAAAGCCGTGCGCACCTCGAACTGGTCGGCACCGCGATTTCCGATGTAGCCAAAGGTATCGGAAAACTTCCGAAGCAATAAGCTTGGCAATACGCTTGGCCCCAGGCAGGGGCTCTCGGGACGGCAGATGGCAACTCAAATTGCATGGCTCGACGCGCCCCGCGCGCTGAAAGCCAGCCAATGTTCGTGCGATGGCTGTAATCACAGCGTGACGACGCAGCTCGAAACCCGCCCGTTGTGCCTCGACCACTTTCTTTCCGTTTCGATTCAGGAGATGGATGCCCGCAGCGCCTGCCTGAAGGTGAAACCCGTCGATACCGCCGCAGCCGCAAGCCTTAAGAACTTTTTGGCCGATTGCATGCACCAGGCCGAAGCACTTTCGACCGGCGAAGAATCGGCGATCGGCCCCTACCGACCCGGCCTTCTCGACATCCAGCGCCGCTGTTCGGAACTCGGCCGTTCCTTGCGCCGCAGTCCGCGAGTGCCCGCCTCCGTCCCCGTCTGGCTGCGCCGGGAAGATCCGCGCAATACATGGGAGGAAGAAACATGGACCTCCACCGTGAGCCTTCATGGCGCCGGTTTCGTTTGCCGCCATTCCGTTGAAATCAACGGTCGCGTGATCTTGTGCCGCCGCGACAAAGGCAAGCGAGTGGAAGCGCGCGTAGTGTATTCGCGCTTTGATTCAGAGGGCCGCCGTCACATCGGCGTGGAACTTCTCGGGCGTGCCGATTTCTGGGATGCCCCGCATCTGGCCGCCGCCAACACTCAGTAGGAATTCCGCTCGACAGAAAACTTCAGGCCAGAACGTCGCGAAGCCTCTGATAGGTCGTCGAAAGCTCTTCAGGCTCCACCCGGGTTTCTCCCACAACCGTCATAAAGTTCGCATCGCCGGCCCACCGCGGCAGCACGTGCAAGTGCAAATGCCCCACGATGCCGGCCCCCGCCGCCCGCCCCAGATTCATGCCCAGGTTATATCCTTCCGGGTGATACGTTTTTTTGAGCGCAGCCTGCGCACGCTGCGCCAAAAGCATCATTTCGGAAAGCGTATCAGGAGGAACCGCGGAAAGCTCGCCCAGGTGCGCATAGGGAACCACCATCACGTGCCCGCTCGTGTAGGGGTACCGGTTGAGAATAATGAAGTTTTTCTCGCCCCGAAAAACCACCAGCGTTTCAGCGTCGTCGTTTGCCGCAATCGCGTCGCAAAATACGCAACCGTCGCTCTTCCCTTCGCTGGCTATATAACGATAGCGCCAGGGCGACCACAAATAATCCATCCTGCTTAGCCCTGCGTGCCGGGTTCGTGGGAGCCTGCGGAAGCCGCTGCGGGCCCCGAGGTATTGATGAAGTCCTTCAGTTCTTTGCTGGGCTTGAAATAAGGGATTTTCTTGGGCGGCACTTCTACTTTCGCGCCGGTCTTCGGGTTGCGCCCGGTGCGCCCGCGGCGCTGGCGTGTGCGAAAGCTTCCGAAGCCGCGAATCTCGATCTTATCGTCCGATTGCAGTGCCGCGATGATGCTCTCGAAAATCGTTTCGACGACTGCTTCGGACTCCTTCCGTGGCAGATCGGTCACGCGTGTGACTTCTTCCACCAGGTCGGCCTTAGTCATCGTTTGTTCTTTGATTTGCGTTCGCTCGCCGGCTGCCTCTGCCATGGGATAAAAACCTCCTCAAGAAGTCGATCGTAGTAAAGCGATGGCCCGGGGCGCTGAAGCCGGGGAGCGCCACAACCTCTTTGATATCACCAATCTAACGTAAGGTAAAGATTATTCGCCCGGGAAGGGGAAGGTGAACCCCGGAAATTAGGCCCCTTTGAGGGAGTTCGCTACGATGATTGCCGCTTGGCCATGATGGCATCGCCGATCGTCGCAGTCGGCGACGACTTCGTTGACCGGAACGTCTCGATCTCCTGCCGTTCCGCCTGCTTTTGCGCCGCGCGATAACTCAAACTGATTTTGCGCTCTTCGGGCTCCAGGCGGATGATTTTGAAATCGTATTCCTGACCGCCTGCCAGCACGGAGGTCACCCGCGCCCCACGCGGCGCCTTTTCCTTTTCCCGCTCGCCCTTTGGCTTCCGCTCTTCGATTTCCGACACATGGCACAGACCTTCTATGCCGTCGGCCAGTTCCACGAACGCGCCAAAGTCCGTCGTTCTGGTCACTTTGCCCTTAATAACCTCGCCAGCCTTATGCGCGCCAAACCAGTTCGCCCAGATGTCGTTCACCTGCTTGATTCCAAGGGAAAGCCGGCGGTTCTGCGAATCGACCTTCAGCACGCGGGCCTGCACGGAATCGCCCTTTTTGAATTTCTCGCTCGGATGCTTGATCCGCTCGGTCCAGCTCACATCGCTGATGTGGATCAGGCCTTCCATGCCTTCTTCAATTTCCACAAACGCTCCGAAATCAGCGAGGTTGCGGATACGCCCGTTGATAATCGTCCCCACGGGATATTTCTCAGCCGCGGCTTCCCACGGATCGGGCAGGGTTTGCTTGAGTCCCAGGGAAATGCGCCGCTGGTCGGTCTTGAGCTCCAGCACCACCACATCCACATCATCCCCGACCTTCACGATTTTCGAAGGATGCTTGGTGCGCTTGGACCAACTCATCTCGCTGACGTGAACCAGTCCCTCGACCCCCGGCTCGATCTGCACGAAAGCCCCATAGTCGGTAACGCCTACGACTTTCCCTTGTATCCGCGTCCCTACCGGCAATCGCTCCGGCACCGTGGCCCAGGGATCGGGAAGAAGCTGTTTTCTGCCCAGGGAGATACGCTGCTTTTCCTTATCGAATTTCAGCACCTGCACCTGAATTTCGTCTCCGGCCTTCACCAGAGTGGAAGGATGCGGCACGCGTCCCCAGACGAGATCGCTCACGTGGAGCAATCCGTCCATCCCGCCCAAATCCACGAATACGCCGTAATCCGTAATATTCTTCACATGGCCGGTCACTACGCTACCTTCCGCCAGCGTAGATGCCAGCGTGTCGCGCTTGGCTTTTTGCTCCTCCTCCAGCAGCGCCCGGTGGCTCACCACGATGTTGCCGCGCTTGCGGTTCAGCTTGAGGATGCGGACTTCAATCTCTTTGTCTTTCCATCCATCCAGGTCGTGTACCGGGCGCAGTTCAATCTGCGACGCCGGCAGGAACGCCCGTACGCCAATATCGACCACCAATCCGCCCTTGATCCGCTCCAGAATCTTGCCTTTGAGATTGGTATGCTCCCGGTAAGCCTTCTCGATTCGCTCCCACACACGGCGGCGATGCGCGCGCACATGCGATAGCAGCACGTAACCATCGCGCTGCTCGTGCAAACGCTCGACTTCGATCGTCTGCCCCTCGCCGAATTCAATCGGAGCGCCCGAATCCAGAAACTCCTGTGCCGGCACCAGTCCTTCGAACTTCCCGCCGACATCCACAACCACGCCCGCCTCGGTGACAGCCAGCACCCGTCCGTCGAATATTTCCCCCTCCGCCGCCGCCGTTTCAGGAGTGGGAAACTGATCGAGTAGCTGGTCCATCGTTTCCGTGGTCTCGGAGGATTCCGCAGTGTCGCTTTCGGCGGCAGGGGGGTTCGCAACCTCCGCCTTCGCGTTTGGCAAACTAGTCATCGGAGAATCGGTCATCGTGACGGTCTCAGGAGCGCGAGCCACGGCGGTGGCCGCACCTGCGCTCTGGGGTTCAGCCGCCACAGCAGAGGCAGCCGCGAATTGTAGGTTTTCCGATGAAGGCTCTGCCATTATGGTCTCCGGGGCAGAAGGTTGAGGTTTCTCGTCGTGTTCGGGTGACATGGGAAGCGGCCTCCGTAGCAATGACTGCCCAGCTTGCCGAGAGTTCTACCTCGGTTACTCCACCCATCCGGGGGTTAGAGCTTGAAGGGGATAAGCATCCGCTCGCGACGCTGTATCGTTGGAAATGATACGCGTCCGGTTTGCACGTTGTCAATGGACGTAGGGCGCACCGGGGTGGTCCCGGAGCGCGATCTGCGCGGCCGTTCGCGCCTCGCGACCGAAAGAAAGCAAAACATTTCCGGCGCACGCATTCAGGTTCCTTCTGCTACCATACGCGTCCCAAATGGCCCTCTTGGGGCGGAAATGGGGTGGAACATTTGAGCCAGATGTCTCATGAAGCCGCCTATCCCTCCGTACAGATTCTCCCGCGGAGTCGCAACTGGTGGGCCTGGCTCAAAGGTTCGCCCGCCGAATGCATTCACCTCGAGCATGACGCCGAATGGCTGGCGACGCTTCTCCCCGACACCCTCTATCTGAGGGGTAAGCGTGTGACGCAGCGCGATCCCGCGCGTCCCGAAGTCGTTTTGTGCCGCTCGTGCCTCACCGGGACCTTGGCGCCTGAACTCACACGATATCCCGGCTTCGTAGTCGCTTTTGAACCCGATCCCGAGATATTCACGCAGTATTTTTTTGTCGCAAATCCCGACTTCGGCCCGGCCGGTGTCGCACCGGACGTCGCGGGCGCCATTGAGAAACGTCTGGCTGAGGGATTCGGCTCCTGTGTACGATGTCAGCAGCTGGCGACCTGGCTCTGGTTTCCGCGAGACCAGGTAGCCAGTCTCGACGAGGTGGAAAAAATCACGGGCGCCGCCGGCGAAACCCTGTGCGCCTCCCACGGAGCGCGCAGGCTGTGCGATTCGTTCGAAGCGATTCCGGAGGCGAATCTCTTTTACGTGAACCTGCCCTACGGTGAGTCCGGCGCGTACCTCTGGATATAAGTCCGGCTATGAATATCGAGCTCAAAGAAATCGTGGAGAAGTATCTGGCGGCCGCGGGCGGTTACGGAAAGCAGGTCCCCCTCACGTCGCTCGGACTCTCGAAAGAGGAAATCGAGGACGTTTTCAGCACCTTCGATGAGGATTACCACATCAGCCGCTACCTGCACTTCGCCCGTGCCGCCGGGGCGGATTTCCAGATCAACGGGTTCCCCCAAACGCACGTCGCCATCGACGAAGAGGTCCAGTCCATTCTCTGAGTTCTTTACCGGAGCGGGGGATGAAAGTCGAACTCCGGATCCACATCCACGGGAATGTCGGAAGCCTTTGCAAGCG
>CAZRKW010000072.1:14683-16958 GCA_964600355.1 uncultured Acidobacteriaceae bacterium | reverse complement strand
GTGTGGCCAAACTGGACGACGGCACGATGGTGGAGGTGGACGGCTCGCGGAAGATGATTAACAAGACGATCGATATCAGCGTCACGTCGGTGCACCAGACCACTGCGGGGAAGATGATCTTCGGGCGCTTTGACGATCGCGCCGGGGAGCAGTTCCCGCGGCCCATTGCGGCGGCCGCTGGCGAACCGGCTGCGGGCGGGCGTTCCAGCGAAGGTTCGGCCGGCGGCGAGCGCCCGCCTCGTCCTTACTATCCGGAAACCGGACGGTCGTGAAAATCTTTTTGGGCTGCTTTGCCTCTCCCCTTTTCGCGCGACTGCGATAGACTATTGGCCCGCTCATGAACCGAATCGCTGCGATTGTTCCGGCCGCCGGACTCGGCACCCGCATGGGTGGCGATCAACCCAAACAGTTTCTCGATCTGGATGGCGTGCCGCTCATCATTTTTACGCTGCGGCGGCTGGCGGCATGCGCGGCGATCACGGAATTTCTCATTGCGACCCGCGGCGAGGATGTTGCGACGCTGCAGGAGCAGGTCGCGCGAGCGGGATTGGGGCGTCCGGCGCGCGTGGTGCAAGGCGGCGCTACGCGGCAGCAATCGGTGGGGAACGCGCTCGCGCAAGCGGACCCGGCAACGGAAATCGTGGTGGTACACGATGCGGTGCGCCCGTTTGTGACGCCCGCTCACGTGGAACGGGTGATTACCGAAGCCCGCGCCCGCGGCGCGGCGATTCTCGGAATTCCCGCGATCGACACGGTGAAAGAGGTGAAGCGCGCGAGCCTGCCGGAAGATGTTGCGCTGATTTCCGCCACCATTCCGCGGGAGCGCATCGTGCTGGCGCAGACTCCGCAGGTTTTCAGGTATGCGCTGCTGCGCGACGCTTTCAAGAAGGCCGAGGAGGACGATTTCACGGGGTCGGATGAAGCGGCGATCGTCGAGCGGTTCGGGCACGAGGTTTTTGTGGTGCTGGGCTCCGAGCGGAATTTCAAGATCACGCGCCCGGCGGATATGGATCTGGCGCGCTTTTACCTCGAGCAGGAGCGGCGCGCGAAATGACGCGCTGCGGAATCGCTTACGATCTACACCGGCTGGCGGAAGGCCGCAAGCTGATGATCGGCGGAATTGACGTCCCGTTCGACAAAGGCTCCGTGGGCCATTCCGACGGCGACGTGCTCAGCCATGCGCTTTGCGACGCGCTGCTGGGCGCCGCGGGGCTCGGAGACATCGGTGCGCACTTTCCGGATACCGATCCGAAATGGAAGGGCGCGTCGAGCCTGATCTTTCTCGAACATACGCGGAAACTGCTCGATGAACGGAGCATGCGTGTGAATCATCTGGATGCGGTGGTTATCTGCGAACGCCCCAAGCTGGGTCCGCATTTTCCGGCGATGCGGGTGGCGCTGGCGAAGGCCCTTGGAATTGCCGTCGAACAGATCAATCTGAAGGCGAAAACGAACGAGGGCACCGGCGAAATCGGCCGCGGGGAAGCCATCGCGGCCCATGCCATCGCCACGCTCGAAGGCTGAGCATTTCGGACGCATTGCCCATCCGGCATCGCCAACTGAGATACCATTGTCAGTGATGCTTCCTGAGCCGACTCCCCATGAAACACCGGCCGCAGTCGCTGGTGCTCCCGTGAACATTTTTGCTGCGGCGGACGTGGCGGCGATTCTTCGCGAGCGTGGGTGGATCGCTGCGGAGCGCGAAATCGAAGCAGGCGCCGGGCTGGAATCATGGTGCGCGAGGGCGGCGGAGCTTCTGGGGCCTCAGTCTGCCGACTGCGCGGCGCTTGGTGAGTTGCTTTCGCTGGTTTTCAACTACAGCGCCGCTGGCAGCCTGCAACAGACCGCCAATCAGGATGTGCTGGCGCGCTCGGGGGCGCGCGATGTGATCCGGGAACTTGCGAATCGCGTTCTCGACGGCGGAGACCTCGATTCGGATCGCTTCAAGGAAATTGTCGAGGGGATCAAAGCGGCGGTGCCCTATCGCAGCCGCGAGATGTTTCATCCGATTCGACTGGCGCTTACCGGCCGCGCGGGCGAGGGCGATCTGGACCGCGTGATCCTGCTGCTGGATTCGGCGGCGAAGGTGGACTTTGCCGTGCCGGTAAAGGGCGCGCGGGAACGAATGCTGGAATTCTGCGCGGCGCTCGATTGAGCGGCGTTTGCCGTCGCGCTTTGTAACATCTGAGGGAATCATGAACTGGCTGACGGGATTTCACGCCGTGGAAGAAGCGCTCACCGCCGGGCGGCCGCTCGACCGCATCGTGGTCGCGCG
>CAZRKW010000072.1:4675-14583 GCA_964600355.1 uncultured Acidobacteriaceae bacterium | reverse complement strand
ATTCCCGAGCGGCGCGCGGCCGGTTTGACCGACACCGTGGAGCGCGCTTCGGCGGGCGCATTGGCGCACTTGCCGGTGGCGCGGGTGAAGAACCTTGTCCGGGCGATGGAGGAAATGAAGGAAGCGGGCTACTGGCTGGTGGGACTCGATGAGCGCGCGGAAAAAAGCTACACCGGAGTGGACCTGAAAGGTTCGGTGGGCATCGTGCTGGGGCGGGAGGGCGAGGGCCTGCACGAACTCACGCGCAAGCGCTGCGATTTTCTGGTCTCGATCCCTACGACGGGGCCGGTGCGCTCGCTCAACGTTTCGGTGGCGGCGGGAGTAATGCTGTTTGAAGCCGTGCGGCAGCGCGGGGGCTCACAAAAGAGTTAGGCAGCGCCGGGGCATGCGGCCACGCCAGCTCCTTGCCAGCCGAATGTTCCCTTGCGAGTTTCAACGATGCTACTGGTCGTATTTGATAAGAGAAAAAACATCAATTCCGGGCAATTTGGCGCGACCGTTTAGGAAGGTTAGTTCTACCGCGAACGCGGCGCCCACGACCTCGCCTCCCAATTTGCGCGCAAGCTGGATGGCCGCGGCCGCGGTACCGCCGGTGGCGAGCAGATCATCGCAGAGCAGAACGGTTTGTCCGGGGCGCACGGCATCCTCGTGGATCTCGAGTTGGTCGGTGCCGTACTCAAGCTCGTAGGTAACTGAGGCTGTCGTCGACGGAAGCTTTTTCGGCTTGCGCACCGGCACGAAGCCCGCCCCGAGGCGGAAGGCGAGAGCGGGAGCGAAGATAAATCCGCGCGCCTCGATTCCCGCCACGATGTCGATTTTCTTCCCATCGTAGTGTTGGCACAAGCGATCGACCGTATCGTGAAACCCCTGCTTGTCCTGAAGCAGGGTCGTCAGATCGTAGAACAGGATTCCCGGCTTGGGATGATCGGGGATTTCGCGGATCAGCTTCTTGAGATCGTCCATGCGGCTCCTTTGTGGTTATTCGTCGTACTCGATGGAAAATGCGTCCGCGAAGCGCGAGTCGATCCCGGCTTGCTCCTCGCGCACGCCCGAAACGCGCGACGAACGCGGCCCGCGCTCAAGATCGGCGCGCAGCACGTCAAGCGAATGGGCCGGCCCGACGGCATAAACCTCCACGCGCCCATCGGGCAAGTTCTTGGCGTAACCGGCCAGGCCGAGCCGCTCGGCCGTGCGCTGGGCGAAATAACGGTACCCCACGCCCTGCACCGCCCCGCTCACGTAAAAGCGTCTGGCTGCTCTGTCGTCCGCCACGGCACGCGCCACCCTCGGCTCGCAAACGCACAATCTTATCAGAGCGGCGGCGGGGCGCAACAGAACGCAACAGAACACCACTTGGGAGAGTTCGAATTGTGCTATTTTCTGGGTTCACGATGGGTGTCAGCGTTCAACGCAAAAGGCTGACGGTGCATCTAATGTTGCCAGGACATTCTTGTCGAATGAGACATGCCATCCAAGCAAGTAAATACGCCTGCTGCCTGATCGCGCTGGTATGCCTCGGCGCCCTTTGGGCGCGCGCGCAGGACCAGGGCCCGATGGCTGCGCCGCCGAAATTCGAGGTGAATCGCATCCCCTCAGTGCCGCACCCCGGGCCACCGCCGATCCCGATGGAGCAGATCATTCAGAGGTTTGCAGCCAACGAAGACATGATGAAAAAGGCCTTCGAGGGTTACGATTTCACGCAGTCGATTCGCGTGGAAGAATTGGGCGATCCCGGCGGGAAGTTCAGCGTGAGCGGACAGATGTACACCAAGCCCACTGGGGGGCGCTTCTTTCGCATCACGTCACAGCCCGTTTCGAATATGAAGGTATTGCACGTCTCGATGGAGGACGTGCGCGCGATCATCGCTTTTCCGGAATTTGCCCTCACCTCGGACGAAGTGGGCGGTTACAATTTTCTGTACGCGGGCCAGGACAAGCTGGACGAACTGAACACGTACGTGTTCCAGGTGAAGCCGAAGCAGCTCAGTCGCTCGCGACGGCTCTTTGAAGGCGCCATCTGGGTGGAAGACCACGATTTCGCCATTGTGAAAACGTACGGCAAGTTCGTAGGCGAAATGACCGGCAGCGGAGAGCCCCTCCCCTTCACGATGTTTGAAACCTACCGGGAGAACTTCCAGGAGAAATACTGGCTGCCCACCTATACGAATTCCGACGATTACGTCGACGGGCCGGAGGACACGCAGTTGCACGTACGGCTGGTGATCCACTCGACCGATTTCAAGGTGACTCCGCCACCGGGGGCTGCCGCTACTGTTCCTGCGAATGGTGCGGCGACAGAAGCGGCCGCGCCCCCGGCGAAGCCTTAATCAATCTTAATCTGGCTTAATCGGGCTCACGTATCAGGCTCCGGAAAGCTTGCGAAGATACCGGGGAAGTTCCCGAACGGAGTCAAGAAGCACGTCGGGATTTTCCGCGCGAATGCGTTTGGCGGACGGAAACGGCCCCAGCACCCCGATCGCCCGAACGCGCGCGCGCCGCGCCATCTGAATGTCCTCCGGGGTATCGCCCACGTAGACGCATTCTTCGGGCTCGGCCTTCAACCGCGCGAGCGCCAGTTCCAGAGGCGCCGGGTGCGGCTTCTTCTTCGGAGCGTCCTCGCTGTAAACGCACGCTTTGAAATAGCCGGTGAATTCGAACTTGCGGATCTGCGAGCGAACGCGATCCCGGCTGCCGCTGGTCACCAGACCCAACCGGTATTTGCGCGAGAGCACGCGCAGCGCGGTTCGCGCGCCGGGCAGGAGCGCGGGGCTTTCCGTCGCGTAGGCTTTCCGCCAGAGGAGGTCCGCCTGCGCCCATTTGGAGCGCGGGATCCGCGCCGCCCGGTAGACGCGATACCAGTTGGGCGAGTAGTGGCGTTCGATCTCGCGGGCGGTCCAATCGATTTCGAGGGCCCGGAACATCGCCAAGTAGGCGCGCGTGTCGGAAGCGTAGGAGTTGAGCAGCGTGCCGTCCCAATCGAAAAGAATCACGCGTGGCGGCAAAGGCGACGGTTTCATGGCACAGAAATCGTATCAGAGAAAGCGGAAGCGAGGCGTGCCGCAGCGCGGTGCGATGGGGAGGAGCTGCACGGCACGGTCGGAGGATGAAAGCAAAGCTGACGAGGGTTGGCTAAGCTGTGCGGTAGCGCAGGGGAATTACGTCGTCCCGCTTCAGCGCAAAATCGTCGAAGCTGGCGGCGTATCCGCGCCAGCCGGGCGTATCGCATTCATCGGAGCGAATAATGTGCGCCGCGGTGCACATCTGCACGGTACCGCATCCGAGCGGCCGCTCTACCAGCGCCACTTCGAGTTCGATCGCGGTGCCCGGCGGAAGCTCGCGGGGAGCCAGGAAGTAGACGCCGCTCGAACTGATGTTGCGGGTCACGAGGGTAACAGGGATCGGTTCCGGCGAATCGCCCACGCGCGTCAGGCGCAGCGGCAGGCACAGCGAAGCGCGGGGAGAACGGCGGCGTTCCTGCGCGACGCCGATGGCGTGGGTCGGAACGCGCGTGAATCTCCGCGGACCCGGCTTTTCGGAGTGCGCGCGAATAGCTTCCGTGCGGCTTTCGAGTTCACGTGCCGGTGAGATTCCCAGCGGAAACCCAAGGCTTTCTGGAACAGCACCCATGAAACATCTCCCAAGTCAATAAAACGAATCGCCTACGGTCGTCCGAATATGCCCGCAGCGACCCCAAGGGTCAAGCTGGTTTCGCTTTGATTTTGCCGGTCCTGTTACCCTTAGAGCACATGGTGGAACTGCTCTGAATCAAAATGAGACGGGAGATTTATGAAGACTTTGAGCGCGAGAATCGGATAGCCGCGTGGCGGAGAACTCCGGTAGTCTGCGGGTGTAAATGAAACAGCAAACTAAGCAAATAATGCGATATCGCCGGCAAAATTCCGAAGCGGGTCCTGGCCGGTCGCCCAACGCAATGTGGCGGGCGATTCAGGCGCGGGACCGCGGCGCGGACGGGCAATTCGTCTACGCCGTGCGCTCGACGGGAATCTATTGCCGCCCGTCGTGCCCTTCGCGCAAGCCGAGCCGGGAGCACGTGCGCTTTTTTCTGCTGCCGCAGGCTGCCGAGGGGCGAGGCTTTCGTCCTTGCCTGCGCTGCCGCCCTCGGGAAGCGCGTATTCACGATCCCAGAGTGGCCGCGGTCGCGAAGGTGTGCCGCAGGATCGAGGCGCGAATCTCGGCGGAGGGCGACGGCGCACGCTCCGGGTTGACTCTTGCCGCGCTGGCCACGTCGAGTGGAATCGCGGCGCACCAGCTCGAACGTTCCTTCCGCCGCATCATCGGAATTACGCCCCGGCAATATGCCGACGCGCAGCGAATGCTGCGAGTGAAATCGAGGCTTAAAAAAGGAGACAACGTGACCACCGCACTGTACGACGCAGGATTTGGATCGAGTAGCAGACTGTACGAGCGCGCGCCGTCCCATCTGGGCATGACGCCGGCCACCTACCGCCAGGGCGGCGCGGGGATGCGCATCCATTACACGATCACGGATTCGCCGCTCGGGCGATTGCTCGTGGCCGCGACGGAACGAGGCATCAGCGCTCTCTATCTCGGGGAATCGGATGTGCGGCTCGAGTCCGCGCTCCGCAAGGAATACCCTCGCGCCGAGATCTCGGACGACGAGGCCGGCGCGAAGAGGCTGCGGGGCTGGCTGGAGACGGTGCTGCAGCATCTCAGGGGGAAAGAGCCGCACCTGGATTTGCCGACCGATGTGCAGGCCACCGCGTTTCAGCGACGCGTGTGGGAAGAGTTGCGGCGGATTCCTTACGGATCAACGCGAACTTACACCGAGATCGCGCACGCCCTTGGCAAGCCCACGGCAATACGCGCCGTCGCGCGGGCCTGCGCGACAAATCCCGTGTCCGTGGTTGTACCTTGCCACCGCGTAGTGCGCCAGGATGGCAGCCTTGCGGGATACCGTTGGGGGATCGAGCGCAAGCGCCGCCTGCTCGAACATGAATCAGCAGTTTCAGGTAGCGAAACGAAGCAAGAGCACTAAAGCGAAGTGAAAATGAAGTAACCGGAACCCAGCCGCTTAGCCCTGCGGCTTGATTCTTTCCGTGCCTTTGGGCCAGTGGGGCTTGAAGACAGATTCCTGGATCCGCGGATTCTTCACGATGTTGGAGTAGCGGACAATCGAATAGTCGCCCGAGCCGGTTTCATAGAACTGCTGCTGCACCGCAAGCCACGTCGCGGGATCGAACCAGATTTGGATCTTGGAAAACTGGTTCTTTACGCCCTGCGACTTCGGGATCATTTCGAGCTCGACGGTTTTCTTGTCGTCCAAGGCCGGTTCTCCCGCCAAGGTCACCTGGTAGCTGTCCTGAAGCTGTTTTCCGCCGGTGCCAAAGCCGAGCAGCATGAATTCGTCCACCAGGGCGCGATTTTTGCCCAGGTTGTATTCTTCGACGCGTTTGAGCCCCGGTGTATAGACGAAAAGACTATCGCCGGTTCGCAGGATGGTGCGGGCGTCGGGGGGCTTCATCTGCAGGAGCATCTTGTCGCCGTGGAGCAGGATCGTTCCGGTGCTGGTGGCGCGGTCATTCACCACGACCGTGACTTTTGTGCGCTCGACGTCGGCCGAGAGGCCTTGAAAGCGCCCGGCCTGGCTATCCAGTTGTGCCAGAACCCCTTCGAGAGTGACGGGGCCGTGATTTTGGGCCTCGCTTACACGCGTGCAAAGGCACGGCAGCAGCAAGAATAGGAGCGAGCCACAAACCGGTGCTATTCGCTTGAACAGCAAGGATTCCTCCGGCGGAGCAAGGCTGGCGAGGTGGGCACTATCCTGATGATAGCACACACAATAAAACGCGCCGGAGCGATTGGGAGTTACGGGCGAATTGAGCGCACGGAAGAGGGCGCCGAAGCGGTTGCAAAGAGTCAGAGGGCGATCGTCACGTTGTAATACAGGACGGAACCATCCCCGGAGAGCGTCGGGTCGATCTGCACGACGCGGAACCGCTGGTCCTTGAATTCCGGCACCTTGCGCTCGATGATGTCGTGAGTTTCGCGCTCCAACTCCGGGGTCGGCTTCCTGGCGCGTTTTTGAGGCGAGAGCATCCCGGCATCCAGGTGATAGGTTCGCGTCCTGCCGTCGGGTTCCTGGGACACCAGCTGGACGCCCGCAGTGCCGGTGTCGGCCATCTGCGGCGTGTCGTGGAACCAGCTGCGGGGAGTCAGCAGAACAAAGGCGACGATGGCGATCACCATCACGTCGTAGGGCCAGGTGCCGCGTTCGTAAGACCAGAAAATGGTGCGGGAGATGCCTTCGCGTATCCTGTGCACCCTAGTGTCCCCCGTCGACGACCAGGCCATCCCGCATGTGCAGCACACGATTGCCGTAGGTGGCCGCATCCGGATTGTGGGTGATCATCACGATGGTCTGGCCGAGTTCCTTATTGAGCTGCCGCAGGAGCGAAAGCACTGTTTCGGAACTCTTGGTGTCGAGGTTGCCGGTGGGCTCGTCGGCTAATACGATCTTGGGCTCGCTGATGATCGCCCTGGCGAGGGCCACGCGCTGCTGCTGGCCGCCCGAGAGCTCCGAGGGCTTATGGCGCAAGCGATCGCCGAGTCCCAGGAGATTGGCGACCACGTCGAAGCGGTGCGGATCGAAGCCGTTGCCGTGAATGTGCTGCGCGAGGGTGATGTTGTGGTAGGCGTCGAGGGTAGGCAACAGGTTGAATTTCTGAAAGACGAAGCCAACCTTGTGACGCCGCAGCAGGGTGCGCGCCGCATCGCTCATCGTGGTGAGATCGTTGCCATCGAGCAGGACGCGTCCTCGCGTGGCCTGGGCCAGCCCGCCCATCACGTGCAAAAGTGTCGATTTGCCGCACCCGGAGGGCCCCATGATCGAAACGAAGTCGCCGGGGAAAACGTCCACGTTGACTCCGCACAGGGCGGGGACTTCCAATTTGCCGGTCCGATACACTTTCCAAAGATTTTCAGTCTTAAGTATCGGCTCCAACGCCGGCTCCCCATGGGAATCACGCACCTCTGCAGTTCAAATATTCTAGTAGGGTTTGGGCATCCTGCATAGTACGGGAACGGCCGCTGCGTTCGCGAATCGTCA
This sequence comes from uncultured Acidobacteriaceae bacterium, assembly GCA_964600355.1. Taxonomy (GTDB): domain Bacteria; phylum Acidobacteriota; class Terriglobia; order Acidiferrales; family UBA7541; genus Palsa-295. Next base: position 7,496 of record CAZRKW010000072.1, on the reverse strand, counting down.
AGATTTGGCGCAACTACTCGTAGGCAAGCGCTTCGACGGGGTCTTTTCGGCTGGCGATCCATGCGGGATAGGAAGCGCCCAGGAGTCCGCCCACGATGGCGATGGCCCCGGAAATGGCAATCCACTGCGGGGTAATCAGGATCGTCATCGAGGGGAAAGCGGACACGAAGATCCAGCGCAGCAGGAAGCTCAGTCCGACACCCACCGCAATGCCGATCAACGAGAGGAGCGTGGTCTCGCTCAGGATGAGTTCGACGATGTAGGGCTTGGAGGCGCCCAGCGCTTTCAATACGCCGATCTCGCGGGTGCGCTCGATAATGGTGGTGTACATCGAAAGGAAGATCACCAGAAAGCCGATGGCCACGGCAATCGCGATCATGATGTTGATGAACACGGCCAGGCCCGGAAGATTCGACGAGGTCATCAGCGAAAGAAAATCCTTCAGGGGACGGATTTCGTAGCCGGGGAGGAGCTGTTTGATTGCGTCGGAAGCGGCTGCCGTGTGGTCAGTGCGGTCGCATTTGACGAAGAAAACGGAGGCTTTGTCGTGCGCGCCCGACATTTCCTGCAGAGTGGACATGAGGACGAACAGGCGGGCGCCCTTCCCGTGCTCGACGATGCCGGCGACGTGAAAATCGGTCGAGAGTATGTGCAGTGTCTGCCCGACTTTGATTTTCTTGCCTCGGGCGTAAATGTCGTCTACCAGAATGTCGTAAGGGGCCCGCAGTTCGTGACCCGAGTGGAAGACAAAACCACCCGAGACGGCGCTAAAGCTGTTCTGGTCAATTCCGTAGACAATGTCGAGTCCGTTCACCGAATTAAACTGCACCAGAACCGGAGCCACAGCCTGCACGTAGTCGAGTTGCTGGAGCTTATCCCCGATGGCAATGGGCATGGGCGCGCCGCTGAAAGCCATGAATACGGAGGCCGAGGGAGGCTGCACCATGATGTCGGCGCCGACGCCTTCGGTCCGTTTGGCGGACTCCGTTAGCAAGCCGGTCGTCAGCCCGACCACCATGATTACGAGAGTGACTTCGACGGCGATGCCGATCACCGTGATAAGCGTGCGGACGGGGCGATGCATCACGTTCTGCCAAATCATGTAGCGGATCAACTTGTAGAAGCTCCTGGCCTCAAGGTTCCTGCTCCTCCCGCGGTCGCTCGGCTCCTTCTCCTACCTCGACCAGAGTCGATCCCGAGGGCTGCGCCAGTTCGAAGCGGTCGGGGGTGATGATTTCATTGGCTGTCAATTTCGTGATCGCGAGATGTAGCTGATAATCGTTCTGCGGCCTGTCGAGCAGGATTTGCCGCGGGTAGCGCAGGTCGCCGAACATATCCCAATTGCTGTATCGTACGACTGCCGCGGGCTTACCGCCAGAGTCAAAAGTGTCAATGCGGGCGACGCTCAAATCCGCCCGGTCAAACCATATTTTTCGGGCGATCTCCCAGTCCTCGCCGGGCCGGGCAGTGGTGCGGGCCTCGCTGGCTGGCCCGGCTGCCCGGATGACCGTCAGCACGTAGAAGCTGGAAGGAAGGACCGTGGCCTCCTCCAGAAGCACCGGATCGCCCTTTGGAATGGGCTCCCAGAAGATGGCGTCGCTCAGATGCTGCGGCCGCAGATTTTCGATGGGCTTTGACGAAGGCTTTTCCAGATCAGCCGGACCCACAAGAAACTGGCTCTTTGACGGAATGAAGATGTGGAAAACCTTGCCGTCGCTCTGCATGTCGAAGATGTTCTTCCCGACGATGGGCACTTGTCCGATGACCCGGATGTCGGAAGGCTTGCGGGCCAGTACGAACCCATTCACCTCATGATACTGCTGGATCACGCCTGAATAGGACGAGCCGGCCGTCAGCTGAATGGTTACCGAGGCGTTGATCGAAGTGATCGAATTTGCGAGCTTGTTGTATTGGTCGATGAGTTCGGGTTTCGCAGCTGTCTGCAGGGGACCGGGAGTCTGCGCGGGCTTGACTGCCGTGATCTCGCGCATGCCGCATCCGAAGCAAAGGCCTACGGCTGCCATCGTCCACAATATCCACCTGGGGAGCCCCATTCTCGGTGTGAGTTCTGTCATAGGCACAAACAATTCAATTTAGCAGCCGCCGCGCGAGAGTGTCAAACGAGACCTCCGATTGGTGTCGTAATTCAAGAGAAGCAAAGACCGAGGAAGAAGCACCGCGAGCGGTGGCGCTGCGCGCAAGGGTCTTTTGGGTCGCCAGCGACATTGCGGAACAGACACTTAGGCCGTGTCCTGACGAGTTCCGGTTATGAGATGGCCAGCGGCTACTAGTTTCCTTTTGCGGGGGCGGGCTTTGCAACCCATGCCTGCCAGTCCTTCATATCGGCCTGGAAGATGGGCTGCGCTAGCGAATTGGCAATTACAAGGAAGGTCTTTCCGGTCTCGAGGTAGGCCGTCTTTTGGAGGCTGCCGTCGGGGCCGAGCTGGAAGAAGTAGACCTCCGAGCCGGGGACCTGGTGCTCGAGAATAATGGTCTGCTGTTTCTTCACTTCGGTAAGAAACAACGCCCTGCCCACCTTGCGTCCATGAATGGTGGCAGGAGGAAGCGCAGCCACCTTGGCCGCGGCCCCCGTGCAGGCCGAGAGCAGCGTGCAGACGTCATCCGGCAGTGTGGGCGTCTTATAGGTGATCCACTGAATGTCGCCCTTGTGATCCATTACGTCCTTCAAAAAATTTCCTGCCGGCTGCGATTGCGCCAGTTGAACCGAAAATACCAGGAGCAGAAAAAAGGGCACGACGAAGCGCAGCCCTCGCGTGTTGGCGTGTCTCATAAGCGAAAATCCTCCATGGGGCCGCTTTTG
>CAZRKW010000072.1:0-4575 GCA_964600355.1 uncultured Acidobacteriaceae bacterium | reverse complement strand
GCATAGGCCGTTATTCTGCTCGAGATTGCACCTCGTTGACTTGGTTTGACATCAAACCTAAGATGCCGGAATCCAATAAGCGGAGGAAACCAAGCCATGCCTTTGACTAAAGACGAAAAATTGCTGGCCCTTAGCCGTGACATTATCGAAGGATTTGACAAAGCCGATGGCGGGATTCATCCGGGCTTCCGGCCCGCTCACGCGAAGGGCATCCTGCTGGCCGGCGTGTTTACACCGTCGGCAGAAGCCGTCTCGCTGACGCGCGCCCCGCATGCCCAGCGGAATTCCACACCCGTGACGGTGCGCTTCTCGGACTTCGCGGGAATTCCGACTGTTCCCGATAACGACCCTCAGAATGCGAGCCCTCGCGGTTGCGCGATCCGCTTCCATCTTGCCGATCATGTTCATACCGACATCGTCGCTCATTCGGTGGACGCCTTTCCAGCGCGCACTCCGGAAGAATTCCTGGACTTCATCCAGGCACTGGTAGCCACCGATTTCGCGGGGCCGCACCCGAATGCCATCGAGCAGTTCCTAGGCGCGCATCCTGCGGCTTTGAAATTTGTGCAAACTCCCAAGCCGATCCCGACCAGCTTTGCGAAGGAGTCGTTTTTCGCGGTATCTGCATTCAAGTTTTCCAGAGCGGACGGCGTGAGCCGCTACGGGCGATACCGGATCTTACCGGTAGCAGGCAATGAATATCTGGACGAGGCCGGTGCGGCAGCCCAAAGTCCCAACTTTCTCTTCGACGAGATCAAAAAGCGGTTGGCGAAAGAACCGGTCAGGTTTCAGATCGTCGTACAGCTGGCTCAGGAGGGCGACACCACCGACGATGCCACTGTCCGCTGGCCCGAGGATCGTCCCCGGCTTGTGTTCGGCGAAATCAGTCTGAAGGAGATCGTTCCCAACAATGCCAGCGAGCAGCAGCAGATCATTTTCGATCCGATCCCTCGCGTGGACGGCATCGAGGCTTCCGCCGATCCTCTCTTTGAGCCGCGGGCGAACGTCTATCTGATGGCCGGGAGACGGCGCAGAGCAGCTGCAAAAGCAGCCACCGGGCAATAAACAATCAAAGACCGAAATTCCGGTTTCAACGTTCCCTCGAAAGGCGTCTCCCGCGCTCGGGGCTTTCAAATGCTTGAGCTTTGCTGCGAAATGGCGTACTGCTCGTCCACGAGGTCGAGTTCGTATTCGAGCTTGCGGAAGATTGCGTCTCCAATCCGGTGTTGGTTGTAAAGGTTGAGCAGGGCGGCGCGCCGCAGAGCGCGGGTTTCGCGGGAAAGGGCCTTGAAGCGCTCGTATAGTTCGGGGCCGCGGGAGTCGCTGCCTCCTGCGTCGTCCGCCTTCTCGTGGAGACCGCTGCGGAGACGCTGGAGGCGGATCAGTTCGTCGTAGATGGGTTCCGATTCGGGTGTGTCGCCCTCGCGCGCGGACTCCAGGTAGGCCAGCGCGGCCTCAAGCATTGCTTGGCGTGCCAGCGTTTCTTCTGGGTCTTTACCGCTCCTGCCGCAGAGGCCGAAGCGGCGGATGATCAGCGGAAGTGTAAGCCCCTGCCCAACCAGCGTTGCGCAAATCACCGAAAACGTCAGAAAGATGATCAGCGCGCGCTGCGGAAACGGCGAGCCGTTATTCAGGTATTCGGGCAGCGAAATGGCCGCGGCAAGTGCGAGCACTCCGCGCATGCCGGACCACCCAACCACGAATACGCCTCGGGGATCCGGGAAGGGCTCGTCCTGATGCAGCAAGCGCCGCCGGATAAAATTTGACACCCAGGCGCCGGGATAGACCCAAATGAGGCGCAGTAGAATCACCACCAGGCTGAACTCCCCGCCCAATACCACCAGCCGGCCCATGGTATAGCCTTGGATGTCCTCGAGGATGTAAGGAAGTTGAAGCCCGAGCAGGATAAACACGAAACCGTTCAGCACAAAAGTGAGTATGTTCCATACAGCGGCACCTTGAAGGCGAGCGCCGAGCGAGAGATACAGGGAACTCTTGTGTCCGAGATAGAGTCCGCAGACCACAGTAGCGAGAACTCCCGATCCGTGGATACTTCCGCCCGCGAGATAGGCCACGTAAGGCGCGATCAGCCCAAGCGTCGTTTCGATGGCCGCGTCGTTGATTTTCAGCTCCATGAAATAGATCAGCTTGGCAATCAGCAACCCGGCTGCGATGCTGCCGAAGATCAGGTAAAGAAAGTGCATCACGCCTTGGAGCGGAGAGGGTGAAGTTCCGCTCACGAGCAGGGCGGTTGTGAATTCGAGCGCAAGCAGGCCGCTCGCATCGTTCACCAGGCTCTCACCTTCGATCACGTCGCTAATGCGCTTATTCAGGCCCAGGCGCTCCGCAATGGCCGTCGCGGCGATCGCATCGGTGGTCGAGACGACCGCGCCTAGCACCAGGCCCATCCGCCAGTCGAACCCCGGAAGAATCCAGCGACACGCGGCCGCGACTCCCCACACGGTAAAGAGCACAAGGCCCAGAGCCAGCATCGAGATGCTGACGAGGTTGTAGCGCAAGTCGCGCCACGAAGTAACGAAGGCGGAAGCAAACAGCAGCGGAGGCAGGATCAACAGAAAAACCATGTCCGGGTTCAACTCGAGGCGTGGAGCCCGCGGAAAGAACCCAAGGATCAGGCCTCCGATCACCATGACGATGGGGTAGGGAATCTGGAAGCGCTTGGCCAGAGCGGCCAGTCCCGCGACGAAAATCAGAAGCAGGAGGAAAATGACTTCAAAGCTGTGAATTCCGGCGGCTTGCATGACGGTCCGAACTAAAGATAGCGCAGATAGCAGCGAGTAGCACGGGTACTTGGCTGAAGGCCTCGCACACACGAAAGAAAAGACCGGCGGATCGTCTCCGATCCGCCGGCCGAAAACTAACGCGGAAAAATTCGCAACGGTTACGACGTAGGCTGCTGCGGATTCTCCATTTTCTTCTGCTTGATGGCCTTCACCTTGTCGACGAGGTCGTCGGCGTTCTTCAGGTCCACCTCGCGGGCGTCGGCGCTGGTTTCCACGTCGGCCTTCTGGCGATAGAGCAGGTTCAGATAAGCCATGGCGTCGTCGTAATCCGGCTTGATCTCGATGGCCTTCTGCAGCCCGGCAATGCCTTCGTCAATCGTCTGCCCGTATTTCGCGCCGAACTGCGTGGCCAGCGGCGTCGGCATCGGATCGCTTTCCTTGATGGTCTTCTTCGCGCTGCTGTTGAATTCCTCGCGCATTTCCTTGTTGCCGTGGTAGGCCAGCGACCAATCGATCACGCCCACCCAGTAATACGGCTCGGGGTCATCCGCCTTGAGAGAGATGTGCTTCTGATGGTAGGTCTTGGAATCCGCCATCTTGCTCTCGTCGAACGGGGTGCCGGCCATGTTGTAGAGAATCGAGCCGATGCCATCGAGCGCGGAGAGATTGTTCGGATCGCTCGCCAGAATCTGTTTGAATTCCTCGATGGCCTGTTCGCCGTTGCGGACATTCTCGGCCGAAGGCGCGCCGGGAACGTACTGCGTGGCGTAGGCGGTGGCGAGATAGAGCTGAGCGTTGGTGAGCGTGGGATCGAGATCCTTGGCCTGCTTGAAGTCTTCGATAGCCACGTCGAACTGCGCCGACTTGTAAGCGTTCACGCCCTTATTCAAAAGGTCGCGCGCCTTGAGCTTGGCGCAGCCCGCGCCGCCCAGCGACACGAGAAGCACGGACAAAAGCATTCCCACATGAAACTTGCGCTGCATCCTACTCTCCTTGGTCCGGTCGCGCCTCTGCCGGAAGTGCGGCGAACATCGCCTAGACGGCGGGATGGCAAACCTTCCTGCGTCTGGAACTGCGCTTACTGCCCAGCCTCGATCTTCGCGGTGATCAAACCGACGTGGTCGATATCCGAGCCACGCATGATGTCGATCGCGCGCGCAACTTCCCCGAACTCCACGTTGTCGTCGCCCTTAACAAAAGCCACCTTCTCGGCGCGCTGCTTGAAAATATCGGTCAGCTTCGGGCCGAGCGCGTCCCAGGTGGTATCGTCCTGGTTGATCTTCAACTTGCCGTTCGGGGCCACCTGCACAACGATGGTCTTGTTATCGTCGGGCTGCTGTTTCTGATTGGGCGGAGGGGGCTGCGGAACCAGCGCGTCCAACCCTGTCGGCGTCTTGGGCGTGATCACCATGAAGATGATGATCAGCACCAGCAGAACGTCGATCAGGGGAACGATGTTGGGTTCCGATACCGGTCCCCCCTGGCCACCACCAACTGACATTCCCATGGAAATACTCCTTTATTATTGGCCGGTCCCGGCGGGCGGAGGCGGCGGGGCTTTGCCGGACTGTATCCTCTGGGTGAGCAGACCCAGATTGTCAACGCCAGCCGAGCGAACCTCGTCTACCGCTTTCACCACGTCGCCGTACTTGGCGCGGGAGTCGGAACGAATAAAAACAGTCTTGTCGAGCCGGTCGGAAAGCAGGTCCTTGACGTCGTTGGTGATTTCTTCGAGGCCCACTTCCCGGTTGCCGAGGAAGGTCTTGCCGTCCCGGGTGATGGCAATGATGACGGCGTCATCCTTGTCGGCGGCCTGCATGTCGTGGGCGTT
>CAZRKW010000071.1:0-17056 GCA_964600355.1 uncultured Acidobacteriaceae bacterium | reverse complement strand
TGGGAAGTGTGGAATGAGCCCGATATCAGCTATTGGCATGGCACACCGGAAGAGTATGACCGCTTGTACGACTATGCCGCCGACGGGCTGAAGCGCGCGCTTCCCACGGCACGAATCGGCGGACCTGCAACCACCGGCCCGACGGTCGATCATGGCTCGGCTTTTCTTCGCCAGTTCCTCGAGCACTGCGCGAAGGGCAAAAATGCCGTTACCGGCGCCGTCGGCGCGCCTCTCGATTTCGTAACGTTGCACGCCAAGGGTCGCACGGCTGTGGTCGACGGCCACGTGCAGATGCGCATCTCGAAGAATGCCGGCGACGCCGCGCAGGGCTTCGCGATGGTGAGTTCGTATCCGAAATTTCGCAATCTGCCCATCGTGATCAGCGAGTCCGACCCGGACGGCTGCGCCGCCTGCTCCGCCACCTTCTATCCGGCCAACGATTACCGCAACGACCCGCTCTATGCTTCCTACGAAGCGGCCATGATGAAAAACATGTTCGAGCTGGCGGATCGCGAGAAAGCCAATATCGCCGGGATGGTCACGTGGGCGTTCGAATTCGAAAATGCGCCGTACTTCGAGGGCTATCGCACGCTTGCAACCAACGGCATCGACAAGCCGGTTCTCAACGTGTTTCGCATGGCGGGCCTGATGCGTGGCAATCGCGTGGCGACGGAAAGCAGCGGCCGGGTCCCGTTAGCTACGATTGAGACCGAAGGCGTTCGCGGCAAGCCCGATATCGACGCCCTTGCCGTTCGCTCCGAACGCGAGCTTGCGATCCTCGTGTGGAATTATCACGACGATAAGACGCCCGGTCCCGATGCCGAGGTGAAAATCCAGGTCGCGGGGATTCCAGCCGCCGCGAAACGCGTTCTGCTGCATCATTATCGTATCGACGATACGCACAGCAACTCGTATACGGCTTGGAAGAAAATGGGATCGCCCCAGCAGCCGACGCCGGAACAGTACGCGGAGCTCCAGGCCGCCGGCCAGCTGCAGGAACTCGAATCGCCGGGCTGGATCGATGCCGGCCAGCCTACGACGGTCGACATCCGCCTTCCGAAAGAGGCCGTTTCCTTGCTTCAGTTGAGTTGGTAGGTTGCCTTACGGATGGAGGCAGTAGCCGGGGACGGCGCTCGCGGGAAGCAGCGGTTTCTGTCCCACGAGCAACTGCTGGTCGATGGCGTCAAGCTCCACGCCCGTCGCGGAATACATCGCCATCAGCTCCGTCAGGTCGACGGTGCCGCGGCGGCCGAAGAGCTGGAGAACGCGGGCGAACGTCTCGGAGGAAACTTTTCTCTGGCCGAAAAGTTCGCGCCCGTATTCGATTACGGCGGTTTCCTTTTCGCCCAGGCCCACCACCGGCTTGTCATACTTAATCACGTCGATGATCGCGGGTTCCACAGAACGCGGATCGCCCTGTTTTCTCCCGAAACTTTCCCACTGCGTCCACTCGTACTGGTTGGCCATCTCTCTGGCCGTCACCAGCACCGCAATTTCGACCAGGCGGTCAGGCAAGCCGGTTCCAAACTTCAAATAGTAGTGCGTGGCGCTCATGGATTCGGCGAGTTTCGGGCTGTAGAAACGCAGCGGGGGAGTGAAGCCGGGGCCCTTTGAGAGCTTGTCGTAAACCTCCTTGCCGTAATCGTCCATATCCTCGCGCTTCGGCAAGGGCAGGCGGTTCCGCGAGTCCGCGTAGACATCTTTCGGCAGCGGAGCGTCTCCTGATGCGAGGGTCTGGTTCTGCGTGGCAGGGCACTTCGCGCCGTAGGCGCGCGGAGGAAGCAGCGGCTTTTGCCCCGGCTGCAAATGCATGTCGAACGCGTTCAGCTCCGCGGCGGTTTGGGTGTAGAGCGCCATCAGTTCCGTCAGGTCCACCACGCCGCGCGGGCCGAACAGGCGCAGCGCATGCGCGAAGGTTTCCGAGGAAACCTTCCTCTGGTCGAAGAGTTCGCGCCCGAAATTGATGACGAGGGCTTCCTTCTCGCCAAGCCCCGTCACCGGCCTGTCGTACTTAACGATGTCGACGATCGCCGGCTCGATATAGCGCGGATCGCCCGGGTTGTGCCCGTGTACTTCCCAGTTGGTCCATTCAAACTGGCAGTCGGTCTCGCGCGACGCCACCAGAACGGCAACCTCAGTCAGCCGTACGCCCAGCGCGGTTTCATATTTCACGTAGTGATGCGCCGCATCGAGCGGCTGGGCGAGTTTGGGGCTGTAGAGGCGCAGCGGAGGGCGATTAATCGACGCCATCTGCAGCCCGTTGGCCCATTCGTCGAAGGCTTTCTTGCCCTCATCGTCCATCTCGTCGCGCTTGGGCAACGGCAGGCGGTTTCTGGATTCGGGATAAACGTCCTTGGGAAGCGTATCCGCCGATGAGCCCGCAGCGTTCGGTGGATTCTGCGCATGAATCCGCGCGCCGAGCAGTACGCCCGCCAGGCCAACAAACGCTACAAATCCAGCTCTTTTCGACAGCGCCATCGATGCGTTCTCCCTTTTAGCGATTCAGGCAGTTCGCCGCGGTGGTTTGAGGCGGGAGCAGCGGTTTTTGGCCCGGCCGCAACTGCATGTCGAAAGCATTCAACTCGACGCCGGTGGCGACGTAGAGAGCCATCAACTCCGACAAGTCCACGGTGCCGCGGGGACCGAATAGATGCAGGATGTGGGCGAAGGTTTCGGACGACACTTTCTTCTGGCCGATCAGTTCGCGCCCGTAGATGATGACGGCGGCATCCTTCTCGTCGAGTCCCGTTACTGGTTTTTCGTACTTGATGATGTCGATGATGTTGTCGTCGATGTGGCTCGAGCCGGGCCTGCGGCCATGCGACTCCCACTGCGTGTATTCGAACTGGTTTTCCATCTCGCGCGCCGTTGTCAGCACCGCGATCTCGGTCAGCCGGTCTCCCAGGCCGGAGTCATACTTCAAGTAGCGATGCGCTTCCGCCATGGGCTTGGCGAGCTTCGGGCTATAGATACGGATGGGAGCGGGATTTCCTCCGAGCGTGGCCAGCTCGTCGTAAACCGACTTGCCGTAGTCGTCCAGATCGTCCCTTTTCAGCAACGGCAGGCGGTTCCCGGAATCGGGATACACGTCCTTGGGGAGCGCACCGGCAGTCGCAGCGGTGTTTCCACCGCTCGCCGGATTCTGCGCGCGCATCTTTCCACCCAGCAATAGTCCCAAAAAGCCTGCGAGAAAAACGAGTGCGATGGTTTTGGATGCCGACATATGCTGTCTCCTTTGTGAAGCTTACCAATGCGAATCTGCGATTCAGCCGACCGATAACTTATAGCTCATGGTCGCGGCACGCAAGGGCTTTCGGCGTCGCCCCCGGGAACGCCAATCTCCCGATTGGCGTTTTGTCTCACCTCTGCGCTGCGGTCCGCGCCGCTTTGCACAGTGTGAGCGCAGCGGAGTACGGTTCTCCATCGCTCGCCCTTCGTGCGATGAATCCTTCCTTTTGGGAGCGGGAATCAATCCCGCGCGGAATCGGCGCAGAGAATTGCGGTGGGTCGGCAAATTGCTACGATTTTGCTTGGCTCGAGGAAGCGCTGGCGAATTCTGCGTCAGGCGCGGATGCCATCAACCGCCGTATCCGCGCCGCATAGAGGGGCATGATGCAGGGCCACGCGTGCGTTTTCAAGACACGCCCTCCCGCCAACGCGCCGCGGCGCTTCGCCTCGTCGCGATCTTCATAGATTGCCCGCAGCGTTGCTGCAAGCTGCACCAGATCAGGTTCAAACCAGGTCCACTCGCGCGAGAATTCACCGAGCGGCGGCGGAGGGTCGGCCACGGGCGTTTCCGTGGCTCGAATAAGATACGATACCTCCGGGGCACAGAATTCGACCGCCGGTCCCGCGGCCGTGGTCACCACCGGCTTGCCGCAAGCCATGGCCTCGATGAGCGGCATGCCGAAACCCTCGCCTCGATAGGGAAGCGCCAGCGCGTCGCAGCCGCGATAGAGCGATGCGAGCTTCGCATCGTCGAGTTCTTCGGTGAGTAGCAGGATGTGCGGAGCCTTTGCCCCGCGCCGCATGTTGCGAATTTCCGGCAGGAGGTTGTTGTGCTGGTAGAATGAGGACGCGCCGGTATCTTTCAGGACGAGCGTCACGTCGTCGCTGGCCGAGAACGTGTCGGCATACGCCTGCACGAGTAGATCGGCTCCCTTGCGGCGAATCGTTCCGCCCACGAAAAGAAACATACAGCCCCGGCATCCGGCCGGCCGCCACGGCTTCACCTGCGGATGGAAAACTTTGGGATCGAAGCCGTGCGGAATTACTTCGACGCGATCCCGGCTCACGCCACTTTCGATAAAAGCCTCCGCGACGAAACCAGAAGGCACCCACAGTTCGTCTACCCAGCGCTCGATTTCGCGCACCCACGCGCGCGGGACGGCGCGATGTTCCCACGGGAGCATCGAGGCGAGCAAACCCGCGGGGGGCGGTCGAAAATCGGGCGGCCAGAAATGGCGGATCGTTAGATACACCCGCCCGGGACGCCGCCCGAGTCCCTCGACGATTCGCGCGCGTTCCGGCAGCACTCGCGCCGCCCCAGTCCCAGGTTCGGAGGGTTCGAGCGCGGCGTCGAACTCCGTCGACTCGAGCAAGAAGCATCCCACCGCGCGATTGATTCGCGCATGTCCCGAAACGGTGAGAAAAGGGCCCTCCAAGATTAAGCCGGGCTTCTGAAGTGCCGCGCTCGCCGCTGGCCGCACCGGAGCTTCCGCCACGGAGAGCCGCACTTGCAATGCTTCACGAACCTCGTTTGCAAGGGGCAGTGTGCGCAGCAATCGGTGGGGTGAATCGAACGCCCGATGCCGCAGAAAGAAATCGAAGACCGAATCGAGATAGCAGGTCTCCCGGCGCACCATTTCGCAGAGTGGGCTAGACAACTGCCCGGCGCGAAAGCGTGAGAATCTCTGCCGCAGGATCGCCGCGACGGAGGCGGGAAACGCCGGCCTCCGCAGAATGCCGAGCATAAAGCAGGCGACGGCTCTCTGCTCTTCGCCCATGTCCTCGTAAATGGTTCCGAGCAGCCAGGAAGCGCGGTACGAATTCTCTCCGCCGCTTCCGACGTAGGCGCTTTCCGTTATTTTCATCGCGCGCTCGAGATGCGCGAAAGCCTTCGAGGTCTTCTGCCGGTACAGCCAGAGAATCGCCGAAAGGTAGTCCAGATCGGCGTATCCCGGATAGGCCTTGAGTCCGAGCGTCAAGAGTTCCTCGGCCTTCTCCGGCTGTTCCTTCCTCATCAGCGCGAGCGCCAGATTGCGAAGGAGCAGGCTCGCGAACAACGGAGGAAGCGCCGCGGATTGCCAGAGCTGCTTCAGCGGCTCGATTCCGCCGCCCGGCGTTTTTTCGCAGAGCAAGGCCGCGTGAAGCTTTGCCCACGGGCTGGCGTTCCTGTCCCAGCAAGCACGCGCAAGCGCGGAAGGCATCATCGCACTGCGAATGCGGCATGACTGGTTAACGGCTTCTTTGCTCGCACCGGCAACGATCATTCGCGGCTGCAGCGCGATCAGGTCAGCCTCCGCAAGGCAGGGAAGATGCACCGGAACCAGATGCGTTACGGGCTCCTTCGATAAAAATACGCCGCGAAAATCTCCACTGGAGCCCTGCACAAGCTCGTCACCTTCGAGCCAAGTAAGGAAGCCACTGGCGCCAGCGTTGGCGTCGGCCGGTTTTTCCTGGAAAAGGCCGGAATCCTCGGTGGAAATCAAATCGGCCGCCGAGCGAACCTGCTCCGGCACAGATTCCAGGCGCGTCGCATCGGTGACAATCATCACGCGCGGGCTAACTTCGCCGGCCGCTTTTATCCTGCTGGTTTTTGGCGCCACGCTGTAAACGGCCAATCGATCCTCGAATCTGCGGACGGGCTTCCGAGCCAAAGAACAGTGCGATGTGGCGCCAACCGCTAAGAGTTGAGCAGCCGTTCGAATTCGGGCGCCCAGCGCTCGCGAATCACATGCCCCCAGTCCCACTTGGCAGCCATCTCGGCGCGGCCGCGGGCGGCTTTCTGCCTCGCTTCTTCGCGGTGCTCAAAGACGTGGCGCATCAGGCGGCGAAGATGCTCCACGCTAGGCTCCGCCCAGCGATGCCCGGCGCTGAGTTCCACATCGTTGTTCCAGGGCACCGGCACAAGCGTGTAGTCAATCAAATCGCAAATGTCGTCGTGGAGGAATTCCATCTGGCCGCTCCAGCGCGTCGCGATCACTGGACATTCGCAAGCGAGCGCTTCCATGTAAGGGCGTCCCCAGCCCTCCCCGCGCGTAGGGAGCACGAACGCGTCGGCGGATGCGTAGAGCCTCGGCAGTTCCGCCGCCGGCAGAAAATCGGGCGAAAGCAGCAGGATGGGGGGCGTGTCCTGCAGACGCATTCCCATGTGCCGTTCCACGAAGTATGCGAGCCGCGGAAGCATGTCGGCGTTCGCGTCCGGACGGTCGTAGGTCTTCAGCATAAGCGTGACGTCTTCCTCCGGCTTGAATTCCGTCAGATACGCCCGCAACAAGACGTCGGCGCCCTTGCGCTCGATCCATTCAAAAACGGAAAGAAAATTAAATCCGCGCCGCTTGGGTATTGGAAACGGCTCCGCCCCGGGACGGAAAAGCGCCGTGTTGATGCCACCGGGAAGCGCGCGCAGACGCTCTCGCGAGACGCCGCCCGCCGCAAACGTCTCGCAATTAAAGCTGCCCGGCACCCAGACCTCGTCCATTCCTTCGCAGCAATCGCGCCAGCCGTCGGGGATCGAGTCCGTCTCATACATCGTCCGCCCCACGCGATAGCGCCCTCGCATCGCGAGATTGAAATCGTTGGCGGGATAATGCTGGAAATGGATGCCGCACGCCAAGTCGACCCGCTGATGCTTGAGTGCCTCCAGAATTTCCTGCTCCTCGGCGTTGAGAAGGTTCTGCGCGTCATACTGCAGGCCAAAGGGTTCCACGCGCACGGGAAAACCCGCGCGGTAGAGGCCGAAGATGATGCCGCGAGCCTCGTCGGCGTAGCCGCTGCCATCGTAAATGGACGCGCGAAAGACGACGTTTGCGGGCGAGCAGGTCCCGGAACATGATTGCCGCGAGGGGGATTGGGGCGCGAGCACTGCGGGCGCGTCACGCACGAGGTATCTCGCAATCAGTGGGAGGGAATCCCGAGCACGACGTCTCAGACATCTGCGTGGAACGCGACTCTTCCGTAGCTGATCCGCTCCGGCGACGAAGCAGGCACGGTGGCCAGCCGCCCCGCCAGCCGGACGTTTCTGAAACCGGCGTTCTTCAGCATCTCCACGCAGCAGGCTTCGTTCGGTCCCCACCAGTTGGTCGGGTCGTTGTTAGCCTCCGATCCGGGATAGAAGGCCATCGCGGGCCGCTGGATCTGAGGCAGGTCGATGTGCGTTTCCATAATCAGCAACTTCCTGGCCACGCTGCGCGCACGATCGAGCGCCAGCAGGGGATGCCGCAAGTGATAGAGCACGCCCAGGAACAGCACCAGGTCGAACGTCCCGATCCTTTCGGGCGCGAGATCCATCACATCGATCTCCATGTCTTCTACCTTCGATCCCAGCGCGGTGCGCGCGAATTCAAATCCCGCTTTGCCGGACGCGGTGTTATTAAGGACGTTGTTTCGCCAGACGTAACTGTCGGTGGCCAGCACCCGGCTCGCGCCGCGGCGTTCGGCTTCGAAAGACATGTAGCCGTCCCACGCGCCGATATCGAGCACGGACATTCCGCGGAGGTCGGCAGGCATGCCGATGCGATTGAGCAGCGTGCGCGTGTCGTAGGAGCCGGGCGTCACGACGCCGTGGCCCAGATCGATGGAGTGCCACCACTGGATCTTATTTACTTCTGCGCGCAAACGGTTAGCGCGGCACTCGCCGAGCGCCTGCTCGATGATCGTGCGCAGCGAACTGTCGATATGGCTTTTGCGGAGGGCCTCCTCCAGCATTTCGATCGCGGCCAGCGGCTCGCCGCGCTTGGCAAGAACGACGCCGAGGTTGGCCGCCGCCTGAGCGTCCTCCGGATCGCATTGCAGGGCGCGTCGAAATCCGTCCTCCGCCTCCACAAGACTGCCCCGGGCGAGTTGCGCGGCGGCCCAGTCATTCCAGATTTCGCCCGTCTGCGCTTCTTCCAGCGCTTCGCCGAAAAGGCGGACGGCCTCATCGAAGCGGCCCTGCTCGTAGAAACGGAGCCCTTGTTGATGCTTCTCCATGGTCAGCATGTCTTCCGTCCGTAAAGCCTTCGTATCGCAGATGCGGCTGCCGGAATCTGCAAACGAGCAATAGGCTGGCCATCGGGCGCTTTTTCGACGGCGACGGGGTTAGAACTTTTTCATGAGAGCGCTTCGCCGGGTCGGTGTGTTCCGAACCGGATCGGTGTGCGTGCCGGGATGTACGGAGGGAGTGCTGAAATACGGTCGTTTAGTCGAGTGGCTCAACTTTCAGAATCGCGCCGCCGTGGTTGCTGCCGGTCCAAAACGTAACGGGAGTCGTCGAGTTATCGACGAACACGTTGCGAATATTCGTACTCTTCGGCAGGAGATACTCAACGGTTTCGCCCGTTTTGGGATTGATTCGCGAGACGCGGTCGTTTGTCATGCCGCCGGTCCACAACTCGCCATTCTTGTCGCAAGTGGCGTCGTAGGGGCCGCTCCACGGAGTCGGCAACTCCCATTCGGTGAATTTCTCAGTTTTCGGGTCGAACATCCCGACGCGATTCCCCGTGTATTCGCCGAACCACAGGCGGTCCTGCGAATCTGCCTGGATGCGGCGCGGGCGCGAATGTCGTGTCGGCGTCGCATAGAATTTTACTTCGCCGGTTTTGGCGTCAATTCTCCCGATGTGGCTGTCGCCGATTTCCGCGAAGTAGAGATTGTTGTGCGAGTCGGTGGTGAGCCCGTAAATTCCGTAAGGTCCCGGCCCGGGCAATTGCTTGAGCGGCAGAAATTTCTCGTATTTCCCGGTGTTCACATCCACGCGGTAAATCTCATCCTGCTTTCCCGACGTCCAGACCTTCCCGTCCACCGCCACATGTTGCGCCAGCATGTTCACCTGGAAACCTTCGTCGTTGATTTCCGGCGGCCCGCTGTAGATCTTGAACTTCTCCGTCTTGGGGTTGAAGCGCGCGACGGCCCCCTGAAACATCATCCCCAGCCAGAACTGCCCGTCGGTATCTTCCTTGAGTTCGAGCATTCCTTCCGGATAGCGGGGCTTGGGCGAAGGCACGGGCCATTCGGTGACCTTGCCCGTCTTGGGATCGAGTTTGCCGAAAAACTGCTCGCCAAAATCCGAAAACCACACGGTGCCATGTTCATCGAGCATCACGTCGTGAGGCATGATGGTCGGCCGCGGCAGGCGGTATTCGGTGATGATGACGCGCGTCGACCGGCCCGTCGGCCGGGGCAGCGTCTTAAGCGGGTATCCCCATGCCGGTCCGGATCTCAGGTTCACCGATGCCAGGTAACCGGCCAGCATACGGTAGTTTTCCGGATTCCCGGCCACCGCATCCGCGTTCACGCGCCTTTGCGGCCGGATCGGCTGGCTACCCGAGGCGTAGCCCATCATGCGATAGATCACCTGTGTGAATTCATCCGCGGTGTGCGTGGAAGTAAGCGGACGCTGCAGCGTGTGGCAGTTCACGCAGTTCATCAGGGATGTTTTCTGCTGGTCCGTGCCGGACATGCTCATCAGCCATTCCGCGCTGGTGAGCTGCTGCGCTAAATTCTTGGTCTTGCGAAGTTTCAGGTCGATGGTCGCAGTCTTATGCGCGGCAAAGGTCGCCTCTGCGGGCTCATCGAGATCGTATCCAACCGCGCGGATCGCCAAAGTGTAATGGCCTGGCTCCACCCGATCGGCAGGGAAGCCGAAATGCCCCTGCTTGTCGCTGTCCACGCTCACCGTGATCGTGGAACCATCCTTCCTAGCGCTCACCACCACGCCTTCCATCGCGCCCTCTTCCACCGAGGTAACCGTTCCAGCCAGACCTCCCGAAGCTTCCTGCGCGCGGATCGGCGCGTTCGCCGAAACGAAAACGGAAAGGACGCTCGCCAGTAACAGAAGTGGTGTGGGACGCGCGGCAATTTCAGATCGCATCGGTGATATCGTGACTCCTCGGCGGCAGCTTAATTTCGCGATGCAAAAAAGTCAACTTGACGGGGCGGCTTATGTTTTTCAGCCTAAAAGCAGGCGGCGACGGCGGTGTCCGTAGCAAGTTAAAATGTCCGCTTTTTAGAGCACACGATATGTCCGGCTTGAGGTCGAGTAAGCACCGCCGCTTGCGTCGGTCGTTCCAGATCGACCTCCAACCCGCTCGAGGCGTCCAAAAGAAGTGACTGGCCCGGTCGCTGTACAGGGCGCAGAAAACCCCCTCCTGCTCGATCACCTTGCGCAGAGCCGCCAACACGCTATCTCCTGGCATGCATCTTCTCCTCTGGCCGCTTCTTAAAAAGCGGACATATCGTGTGCTAACGCAGCTTGCGCCCACGCATTGACTTCTCAAGCCAAGGCGGCTACAAGGGAGGCCCGGCACGCGGCATCTCCGTGTGGGGCAAAGAGAGGCACCTGTTATGCACATCATCGAGTTTCTTTTGGTCGGACTGATCGCGGGGTGGCTTGCGGGAAAGGTGATGAAAGGCGGAGGCTACGGCGTTCTGGTCGATATCATCCTGGGGATCCTCGGCGGTATTCTCGGCGGATGGCTGTTCGGAATGGTGGGGTGGCAGGGAGGCGGGCTCATTGCGTCGATCGTCGTGGCTTTCATCGGAGCCGTGATTCTGGTGGCCATCACGCGCGCTATCAAGCGAGTGTAGAGCTCTTCGCCGGCCGAGGCCGGGGATGCAGGAAACAAGGGAACTGTCCAGTATCGATGAACTTCTTTTGCGGGTGCCCGACCCTTTGCAGTACAAGGGTCCTTCTTGGGTTACTCCCGACTTGGCGGGAGAGAACGGCGACGCAGCGATTTGCTAGCGCGTGCTGCCGATCATGCTCGTGAGGCTCTCTTCCACCAGCGGGAGCACGCGGTTGTGCTCGTTGTAGAGATGTTCCGAGATGTTCTTCCAGGTTTCCTCGTCGTAGGGCGAATGGCTTCTTTCGGTGATCGCCGGAATCTCCGGCACGCGAGCATCGCCGGACGACACACCCGCATCATCCGAAGCGGGAGCAAGTTCTTCTTTCGCCAGCAGGAAATGTTCCACGGCCGCAACGATCTCGACTAGATAAGGATCGTGTTCCGCTTCGCTGGGCTCGTGATGATTGTGTATCACGTCCACAAAGGAAGGCAGCAAGCCCCAGCTCGCAGCCATGAGCCCGCCGAGGTCGCAGTGATTGATGCCAAAGTAGCTTCCTTCGACTCCGGGGTTGTCGAGCCAGCCCTGCACGATCGCGGACTTGGTGCGCGCGACCTCCTCGGCCGCCAGCATCCATTGCGGCACTTGCCCGATGTCGTGGAGAAGGCCAGCGATGTAGGCCTGCTCCTTCTCGGCATAGCCATTGTATTCGGCGAGGTATTTACTGAGGAGCGCGGCAAGAAAGCTGTGCTGCCAAAAAGAAGCCACCTGGTCTTTCGGCAAGCCCTGCCCGGCGAAACCCGCCAGGGAACTGGTCATTGCAAGGGAGCGGAGACGGTCTGTGCCAAGCATGCCGACGGCCTGCTCGATGGTGATGACTCTGCTGCGCCTGCTGAACAGTGGCGAATTGCACATGCGGAGGATTTGCGCGCTCAAGGTGGGATCGGTGCTGATTGGCCCCGCCGCCTTTTTAACATCCGCGGATGGGTCGTTAAGCACGGACATCAGTTGCACCACCGTGTGCTGGAACGGCGGTAGACCGTTTTCGAGGATAGCTTCGAGGCGGGCCTTGCGCCGCAGCTGTTCATCGGCGGAGGCTGTCAGCGGATTCGCCGAGGATATGTCTGTAGTCACGTAGCCCCTTGGCAGATAGTGAGTTGTCTACTGAAGTAAACCCTACACGCAAATGATAAATCGGAACGGGTGCGAAATCCGGACTTTCAGCCGACAAGTTGCCAGAATGTGAATAGTTGTTATGGAACAATTTTAAAGAATTCGGTAACCGGTGCGCTCCGCGCCTACAGCAAGCCGCCGCGGAAGCTACTCATTTCAGGGTATTTGATCGGTCGAGTCGCCCAGGTACTCTCCACGACGGCACAAGGAGGCGACTCTCACATGGCGCACGCCGCGGCGGCTCGTATTCCGGTTTCACCCGATCTTCCCGATTATTCCGGTAGGAATGAGGCATCCTCGTCCGCCGTTTCCTGGGCGGCCGTATTTGCCGGGGCGTTTGCGACCTCCGCTCTGTCACTGATTCTTTTGGCGTTGGGCACGGGAGTCGGGCTTTCATCTCTGTCTCCGTGGTCGAGCGCTGGAGTATCCGAGTCGACGGTCACCAAAGGCGCTATCGTCTGGCTGATCCTCACCCAAATTGTGGCGGCCGCTATGGGAGGCTATCTTGCCGGCAGGCTGCGTACCAAGTGGGTGAGCGTGCATACCCATGAAGTGTATTTCCGCGATACGGCGCACGGCTTTCTCGTCTGGTCGGTAAGCTTGGTAATCACGACGGCCTTTCTCGCCTCTGCGGCTACATCTATGATTTCAGGAAACGCGGCTCGCAACGACGCGGGCACAACGGCTGCGGGAGCCGCGGGATCAGACCCTTACGGTTATTTTGTGGACTCGTTGTTTCGCAGCGACCGGCCTGCTGCCGATCTGAGTGCCGACGCCGCGCTCCACGCGGAAGTGGGCCTGATTCTTGCCCGAGGCTTGCGAGAAGGGTATGTGCCGTCGGCGGACACGGCTTACCTTGCGCAGCTCGTGGCAGCGCGAACCGGAATGGACCAGACGGAAGCGCGGCGCCGCGTCTCAGAAGTGCTCAATCAGGCCCGTCAGGCGGCGGATGACGCGCGCCGGGCAACGGCTCATTTCCTGTACTGGATGTTTCTGGCTCTGCTGATCGGGGCTTTCTGCGCAAGCTATGCAGCGACGATTGGCGGCAGGCAGCGGGATGATGTGGCGTCCTACGCGCCCGCGGCCGCCTGAAGCGAATCCGCAGACGAAAGGAAATCCATCATGCGATCGATCTTGCTTTTGCTGCTTGGCGTGCCGATTCCCATCATTATCCTGATCGGACTTTTCAGCCACTTCTAGACAAAGCATTTCTGGTTGACTGCTTCGTGGCGGAGCGCCAGTTCAGGCGTGGGGGTTCTTGCGGCCGAGGATGAGGTCGCGCAGCAGGGGAATGCCCAGGTTGAAGGGGATGAGCAGCAGATTTCGCATCAGGCTCGAACGCTGCTCGATGCGCTCGTGCTCGCGATCGGTCTCCGCTTTCTTCGCAGTGACCACCGCCGTGATGTACTTCAGGAAGTCCACGCCGCACTTCTCGCAGATCCCGCCGTGGCGCTGCTCGTGCTTGCACGACGGGCACTCATAGCGCAGCGTGGCGTGGCACCGCCGGCAGAACCGCGCGATATCGCGGGCCTCGTGGCCGCACTTCGGGCAGAGCATGGGGTAATTTTACTGCGAAGCGCCGCAGCCCGTATCGTTACCCGGGCTGTATGCGGCGACATCGACAACATGCGAGGAACGGTTCGAACGTTCGTGCCAAAACGGTGGCTTAAGAGCCTCCAGCTTTAGCGCGTCGCCACGAGGTCCGGGGAAGCGCCCCCGGTTGGCGATTTGTGGCCGGCGCGGCTGGCGGCCGGCACGTCATAGGACTTCACCTGCGTGAACGTTTCGCGACAGGATGCTGCCGCATCCCCGTTTGCTCCCGAGAAAAACGCCTTCCGGGCTGCTTCGAACACGTCTTCCACGACCAATCCACCATTCTGCTTTTTCACGATTTTCCTCCGAAGCGGAAGCGGCGATTTACTGTGGATCCGGTGCTGGAGCCAGTGTTGGAGCCTGACGCTTTCTCTCCCTTGTTGCTGCTGCCCAGGTGGCGTCGCGACGGATCGGCCGGCCGGGGCGGTTCCACTGTTTCGTTAGCATTCGCGGGGGGAGCGAGAAGCTTCACCACGTGTCCCAGGCGTTCCTGGCGGTATGGCTTCGCCATGCAAACAACGGCGCCCAGGGAGTGCGCGCTGGCGTAATCGCTGGGGTAAGCCGAACTCGTGGTGAGCATCACCGGAACCCTCTGGAGCCGCGGCGTCGACTTGCAGTGCGCGCAGATGTCGTAGCCGGGCATCCCCTCGCCTTCGATCTCGGCGATCAGCAGGGAAGGAGTGCACTGGCTGAGGACGTCGCGGGCTTCCTGCGCGTTGGTTACCGTGATCACGTCGTATCCTTCGCCGGCGAGGTAGCTCTTGAGCGAGTCGCGCACGCTGGCTTCGGCGTCGAGCGCCAGAACCAAAGGCCGCAGGGAGTTCGGATCGCGTTCCACCGTGAATTTCTGGCTGGCCGGCTCGGCATGGAGCTTTTCGCCGCTCGCCGAGATGAATTCCTCGTCCTCGCGGTGCTTCACGCCGATGGCGATGGCAATCGAGCGTCGGCCGTCGGGAAGTTCGCTGATGCGGACGACGCGGCCGGGCTGTTCGGCCTGCATGGATTTGGGCGCCTTGCTATAGGGGAAAGTGACCATCACGTCCATGCTGCGGTAGTAAGCGGGATTCTTGCTCGCGAGCAGGATGCCGATGCGCGACACGTTCATCGTGGTGGTGGCATCGTCCAGGTCGTGGTTCGTGATGTCGGTGCTGCGAACGCGCACCGGCGCGGAGATCAGCGCGCGGCGCTTTTCGCGGCGCTCGTTCACCGGCGCCACGGCGGCGGCCGGCTCCGCGGACTTTACCGGGCCCGCGGCAGCGGGGCTTGCGGCGACGGCCGAAGGCGCTGCGGCAGGCGTACTGGCAGGCGCCACGGGCTCCGAGTTCTCAGATGGGAAAAACGCTTCCAGTTCTTCGAGGCTCATATGCTCGATATCGATCAGTTCGGCGGCCCCATGGACGGGCTCGCTCGGCTTGGGAGACTCGAACAAAACGCCGAGAGCCTCGCTGGCGGGCGGCAGTTGGCTCGCCGGGATGAGGGGGGCGGACGTTCGCGCCACTGCCTCCGCTGCGGGATCGCCTGGCTCCGCGCCTTTTGGTGATTTTTTGCCGGTGGCTGAGAACTCTGAAGAGTGACTCATTGCTCGGGGCTCCTGTTTGTTCGGTCCGTGTCCCACACACAGAAGATAACAACCGCGCCCGGCAGGGGCATTAGAGGGATAGGTACATTTCAGTAGTACTCGGCGCGAGAGCAGTTTCGGGACGAAAGTACTAAACAGAAGCGGCTAAGGGCTTTATTTTTTGTGTGAAGCTACGGGACGGTACTAGCGGTTTACGCATCGAAGGGTCCCCACTTAGCCCGGCAGTTTTGCATATCGGGAGAAGACATTTCCTGGAAGGGCTTCAGCAAGGAATCGATCGACGGGAGTTATTCAGTTCTGCGAAGGCTTAGGTACAGGCGGGAGCGTCGGGGCTGGCGATGGTGCCCGCTCAATGCGGGAAGGGGATTGAACGAAAGGTTGCGGCTTCAGTTTCTTCTGCTTGGGCTTTTTCTTCTCGCGGCCACGTGCGTCCTTATTTCCCATGGGCGACAGCTTGCCACAGCTCGTCCGATTTTGCCAGTCAGTTGCGGCACATCTATTGGCGGACTTCCGAATGCCGGGCATGGATGCGATCCCTCGCAAGTAACCGGGAGGCTTTCTCCGAAGCTTCCTGCGTGGATTCTCGAATTAAATACCTGCCCGGCCAATGCGCCTCGAGCGATTCCGCGCGGTCTCGCGCCTCTCGCAAGGTGTTGCGCGAGGCGACCCACAGCACCTCGCCGGTCTCTAGCTTCCGGTAGACGATGTACCCTCGCTTCATAACCAGAATAATACTTGGCGCGCAAGTTGGACTCTGTGACGCGCGTCACATATTTTTGTAACCGGCCTCTATATTGTCCCTGCCTGTAACTGGGGTTCGCGGTGGCAAAACTCGGTCCTGGGGTGCCGGCCCAGAGGATTGGTCATACCAATGCATTACACATCGGCAACATCCGGTGGGTTTTTACGAGAAAAGAGCGATCAAATGCTGAATTCCCTTGCTTCTGCCTTTAAATCCAGTGTACCGTGTCGCGCATCAACCGCGTCAGCGGGCCCTGTGGTGGGGTTTAAGGTGGCTGTAGGGAGTTTAGTTATCCCTCGCGTTCGAATCAGTTTCTTGTTATTGGCAAGTATTCTCCTCTTTTCCGGCATAGCAGGCGCTCAATCGGCCTCGCTCTATCCGGACGAACCCCAGGTAGCCCCTGCCGGAAACGTTCCCGCTGAATCTTCTCGTGTGTTCGCGGCGGCGTTGCCGTCCCCGTTTCCCGAGGCGTCTTCTTCAAGCCTCGATTCTGCGGTCGCTGCGGCTGCAACCGGTGTATACGTTCCCCCGACGCAGGCGCAAAGATTCCGCAACTACACGTGGAACGCGCTCGGCCCGGTAGCCTTCGCAGGCTCCTCTTTCGCAGGGGCGATCGATCAGGCATTTAACTTCCCGCACGCCTGGGGACAGGGCTTCGACGCCTACGGCGCGCGCGTGGCCAGCAATCTGGGCATCAGCCTGGTAACAGCCACCGCGCAATACTCGCTGGCCGAAGTCTTTCACGAGGACGCCGCGTATTACCGCTGCAGCTGCAAGGGCTTTTTCCCGCGCTTCCTGCATGCCGCAATCTCTACCGTGGCCTCGCGCCGCGGCGCCGACGGCCATTACGCGTTTTCTCCTGCGCTGTCCTTCTCGCCCTTTATAGGTCCCATGGCAGCGGCCAACAGCTGGATCCCGAGCCATAACGGCGCTACGCTGGGCTTTCACATGGGTGAACACAACCTCATGGGGCAGTTCGGGCAGGACGAGGCGCTCGAATTTCTCTACGGCGGCCCGAACACCGTTCTCGGGCGCGTCCAACGGCACTTCAGGAAAGCCTCCGCCACCGAATAGCAGTCGCTTCGGGCCTGCAAGCAGCTGTGGTGCAAGACGCCCTCAGTCCCTCGATCCCTAGCCTGTGTTTTCCGCTGTCGTCCTGAGGAGCGTAGTGACTAAGGATCTGCTTTGCCTTTTGGGGGGGGCCG
>CAZRKW010000070.1:0-17262 GCA_964600355.1 uncultured Acidobacteriaceae bacterium | reverse complement strand
GACCACGAAATCCTGGGCGTAGCGCGGCTCACCAAAACAATCGGCGAGCGCGATGCCGAAGTCGCCGTTCTTGTCAGCGACGCAAAGCAAGGCCAGGGCATCGGCACCGAACTCCTGGGCCGCCTCATCGAAGTCGCGCGCGGCGAAAAGCTAGAGCGCGTCATCGCCAACATACTCCCCGAAAACCTCGCCATGCGCTCCCTCGCCAACCGCTTCGCCTTCATCGCCGCCCCCAGCGAAGAAGATTCAGGCATGCTGGTCGGCGTGCTCACCCTATAGCTGGCCGTTGCATTTGCCTTTCGTTGTCATCCCGAGCGAGCGAAGCGACGAGGGATTTCTCCCCGCGTTAAAACAAAAATCTTCCCAAAACGAGACAGATAACCACACGCCAATCATTAAGCGATTCGAGTCCGCTGCAGAGATCACCGAAGGGGATGGGTTACATGCTGCGAGGCAACCGGCTTTCTTGGATCGAGCAAAACCTATGGAACCTACCAGTCGTTTACAGAGGTATTGCTCGCGCCGCCGCGAGCCTTCTCCCGTAAATCGGAGACCAGCCGGTAGACAGGATCGACGTCGTCAATGTCCATGAACGTCGGGATCTCTCCCACGTTCATGGCATTCCACGCTCCCCAGCCCTGCCGCGTGGAC
The DNA here is from genome assembly GCA_964600355.1 of uncultured Acidobacteriaceae bacterium. Taxonomy (GTDB): domain Bacteria; phylum Acidobacteriota; class Terriglobia; order Acidiferrales; family UBA7541; genus Palsa-295. The sequence continues at coordinate 16,611 of CAZRKW010000070.1, read as the reverse complement.
CAGGAAGGCGCCACCGGCGCAAATCGCAAAACACCCGTTCCGCTCGATGCGCCTTCTTTGACAATCGTTGGCAAAGTGTCGAGATACGAAGAGGCCACCCGGCGGCTCCATCCGTCCTGCACGACAACCACACGCCCGTTCGTGACTGCGTAGTTCGTTCTCTTCTTCAGCCAGGCTACATACAGAAACCGGCCCCAGATCAGATACTGGCCGACCAGAACAAACGGGACTCCCCAGATGAGAAAGAAAGAAGGAGCGCCGGCTCCTCCCCTGGGTCCCCAGAAGCCGGAAGCGATTGATTCCCAGAAAATTGTGAAGCCGCCCCAGAACAAGCTGAACGGAATAAGAAAGAGGTCTTCTTTGTGAAAGATCACTCGCCTATTTGGCTGGCCAGCCCACTGCACGGTTTCGCCAGATGTGAGCTCCGGTTGAATTGCGGCCATGGAATTGGGATTGATCTGTTGCATGTGAGAGTAAGCGCCTCAAATCAGCGGCGGTTCGTAGATATAGGCAAGTCCATCCTGCGAGACGGCGTACGCCTTGGAGCCGTCCGCGCTCCACCGCACATGCAGAATCCCTTCGGCGGGATGCTCGTCATAAACGCTCATGCGATTCAAATCCATGAGGAACAGCTGGCCTTTCGCGGAATTTTTCAGCCACGAGCTGTAGCACAGGCAAACCGGCAGATGCGGATGGCACGCACAAATCTCTGCCGCAGCCGGCAGCGGCTCGGACTCCCGTGTGTTCACGGCGAGCCGGTACGCCTGCCCCGCCGCGCAATAAATGATCGCCTGCCCGTCCGGCGTCCACGCAAGTGAACTGATGTGTCCCTGGGCCGGGGCAGCAGTTTGTTCGCGCAGGCCGGGAACGTCCACGATCAGGATCGAATCGTCCGCCCACTCACCCTGAATCTGCACAACGCTCGCCAGCAATTTCCCATCTGGATTGAACGCCGTGCTTCCATATCCGCTGAAAGCGCCGTCGTCCCCGAATTCCGCTTCATACGTCTGCCGCTCGATGCAGCTCGGAACCCCCAGCTCAGCCGCTGCGGACCCCGCACTGGATGCCGACCCGCCCGCCGCTTCCCACACGCGCAGCGACGCCTTTTTCCCGCCCGACGCCGCAGCAAAGTATCTTCCGTCATCCGACCATGCCAGCTGCCGCGGCACATGCGCGAAATTGCCGAAAGTTCCAGCCAGCGCCCTCGCCTGCAGATCGAAGCTGTGCAGTTTCGGCTGCCAGCCGCCCCACGCCGCAATCAAATTCTTGCCCTTGGGAGACCACGCCAAGGCGACAGGCAGATTCGGCGGACAAATAGGGGGCTCGTTCGGCACCACCAGCCCGGATGCCGGCGCGCTGTTCTCGAGGTCGTACACCGATAGTCGCGGCATGCCGAACTGCGCGACAGAAGAAATTGCGGCGACCTGCGCCGTGCTCGAAATCGCGGCGTGCGCGGTCTGCCCGGTGAAAAGCTTGCGGATGAGCCAGTTCGAGTCGCGCGCCAGATCGCGCAGTCCTCTCGCGACGAGCGCCGCCGAACGCACCGCCAGCGCACGTCCCGGCGCGTGGACGATTTTCCCTGGCGCGTACTTTTCGTCTGTTTCCACTAGCGGGCTTCCAACCGTCCCTGTAGCATCGCGGGAGCGTCCTGCTTGCTTTCCAGGCGGCTCTTCGCCTGTGCAATCTGCTGCTCCACCTTGTCGACCATTTCTTTCAGCACGTCGCGGCCGTGCCGCTCCGCCTCTTCCAGCCGCGACTTCAGCTGGTACAGGTCTGACCGCAGCAACTCTTCCGCTTCCGCCTCGATCTCCGCGATCCGGCCGCGCACCTGGCTGATCCTGCGAATCACGCGGATCAACTCCGCGCCCGGTCCCTCTCCCTGCACCGTTTCCGGGCTGGCCTCGTAGGCGTTCAGGATTTTGTTGAGCTGCGATTCGTCTCCCCCTTCGTAGGCCTTGTTTGCTTCCGCCATCAGCAACTGGCGCCGCGCGCGTTCGTCGCGATCGGAGGTCAGGTCGGGATGGATGCGCTTCGCTACTTCGCGATAGAGCCGCTTCATCTCCGGTGATGCCTTGAAGGATTTTGGCGCGGGCGCGTTTTCTTCTTCCTGTGCCGCGGATTTCGTTTCGTCGGCACGTGCTCGCGCCTCGCGAGCGGCTTGCTGCGCGCGATCCGCTCCTGGCTGGCCGGAAGCGGCGCGCTCGGCAATCTGCGCCTTCAGCTCGTCGAGCTGCGCATAGCGCATTCCCACTTCGTGGAGATACCGGCGCTCGAACGCCCCGAGTTCAGCCCGCAGGTTCGCGGCGCGAAGTTCTCGCTCGGCCTATTCGCTTTCGAGCGCATTCTGTTCCTCGCGCTTCCGGAAGAGTTCCTGCTCCTCGGGCTTAGCTGGGCGTGTATCTTCTTTAGTGGGCGTCATTGGCAGCTTCTTCTCGACCAACCATCGAGATGGGTGCGCTCCTAAGACGATTGTTTCGACGAAATGGCAGCGCCCAACAGTGGCAGCTTCAAATTAAAGTGTACCGTTCTGGAACGTGGTCCCGCGCTTTTCCACCGTCCTAGTTTCCACATTCAAAACGCCCCGCCGGGCCAAATTGGCCATGACGGACCCGCGGTGGCCCCGAATTTATTCTTAGGTTTTAATTGGGCTTTCTTTACAATGGCCGCATTCGAAAGTATTGAGGAGACCGGATATGGCCGAGACACCCGAACAATATCGCAAGCGCATGCTGGGCCACCTGGGCGGCAAAGACTCCCTGAGGCTGCAGGCAGCTGCGCCGCAAAAAGTCGAGCGCCTACTGAAGGGTGCTCCCGCCGCAAAACTGCGGAGGCGGCCCGCGCCCGGCAAGTGGTCGATCGCGGAAATCGTCGCGCATATCGCGGACACTGAACTGGTCGGCGGATTCCGCATACGCCTGATCCTCGGCAATCCCGGAACGGCGATCGCCGCCTTCGATCAGGACGTGTGGGTAAGAGCGCTGCACTATGACAAGCGCGACGCACGCAAGTCTTTCGAACAATTTCGCGCGTTGCGCGCTGCAAACCTCGCACTGCTGAAAACGCTCACGCGAGAGCAATGGCAGCAGCATGGAATGCACTCAGAACGCGGCCCCGAAACGGTGGAAACCATCGTCTCCATGTTCGCAGGCCACGACCTGAATCACATCAAGCAGATCGAAGCGATCCTTGCGCCGAAAAAATAGCCGGCATTCATATCTGAATGCTGCGCGAGCTGGCCAATGCGCCTAGGCCAGCGGAAGGTTGGCCTCGGCGTTGAGCGAGGAGTCCTCGTATAAACCAGACAGGAAGCGCGGATGTCCGGCGGCGGCGATCATGGCGGCATTGTCGGTGGAAAGAGCGCGGCTCGGAAAGAAAACCTCAATGCTGCGAGCCGTCGCCTCGGATTCGAAGGCCCGCCGGAGTTCGGAATTCGCCGCCACGCCGCCCGAAACGAGGATCGTTCGCGCGTTATGCTGCTCAGCCGCGGCCAAAGTGCGCGAAATAAGATTCTCCACCACCGAGTGCTGAAAGCTCGCGATCAGGTCCAGCGTGGGCTGCGTCGAGAGCGGACGCAGCGCTTCCGCCTTTCGCTCTCCCCGCGCAAGCGCCTGCTGGCGCGCTTCGATTTCGGGCTGCAGCTGCGGATTGCGTTTCAGGTGGTAGAGCAATGCCGTCTTGATGCCGCTGAAGCTGAAATCGTAAACGTTTCCCTTCATCTTGGGTTCGGCAAAGCGAATTGCCTCGGGATTTCCATGCGCCGCCAGCTGGTCGATGATAGGCCCCCCGGGATAACCCAGCGCGAGCATACGCGCCACTTTATCGTAGGCTTCACCCGCGGCGTCATCGCGCGTGCCTCCGATGCGCGCATAATGAAACTGCCGCGCTCCGTTTGTCGCTTCCGACGTCACGTGATAGAGAACCGTGTGGCCTCCCGAGACAATCAGACAGACCGCAGGCAAGACGGGCGTGCGTCCTGCAGAATAAGCGTCCAGAAACACCGCGTGGACGTGCCCTTCGAGATGGTTGACGCCGATCAGGGGCCTTTTTAAAGCGATCGCCAGAGACTTGCCGTACGTCACTCCCACAAGCAATGCGCCGATCAGTCCCGGGCCGCGCGTCACGGCGATCGCGTCCACCTGCGGCAAACTGATCTGTGCTTGCTCCAGCGCTTCCCGCACCACGGGGACGATCTGCCGCAGATGTTCGCGCGAGGCCAGCTCCGGCACAACGCCGCCATATTTGCGATGAATAGCGACTTGCGAAGAAACGACGCTCGAAAGAATGCGCCGCCCGTCGGCGACAACAGCGGCCGCAGTCTCGTCGCAGGAAGATTCGATTCCCAGAATTAGGTTCTCTTTCGAAATCAACGCTGTTACCCCGGCGGTGGCGCTCGAAAACGTTATGGTAGCATGAGGTGGGGTGGGATCGGTTGGCGCGTACACTTCTGACTGCGCGGATTTAAAAATCAGCCAAACATCCACCGCGATGCCCGCGCAACACAGGCGCGCCGTCGCAAATAACAACGAAAGGCGAAGAAGCGGACCAAAGCCGGTAGAGGCTTCGGGGTCGCTAGATCAAAGCCATGACCGAAAAGCCGAAGCGAGTGCGAAAAGCGGTCCTACCGGTAGCGGGACTCGGGACGCGATTCCTGCCGGCCACAAAGGCTATCCCCAAGGAGATGCTGAACCTCGTCGATAGGCCGCTGATTCAATACGCGGTGGAGGAATGTATCGCGTCCGGAATCGAGCACCTCATCTTCGTGACCGCGCGGCACAAGGGCTCGATCGAGGATCACTTCGATTTCGCACCCGAGCTGGAGCACTTCCTCGAAAGTCGTGGCAAGGAAGCCGAGCGCGACCTCGTGCACGGAATCGGCTCTGGGATCCGCATCAGCTCCACGCGCCAGAGTGAGGCGCTGGGCCTGGGTCACGCAGTGCTGTGCGCCCGGGACCTGGTGGGCGACGAACCGTTTGCCGTGCTACTCGGAGATGTCGTAATGGACGGCGAGGTTCCCGCGACGCGCCGGCTCGTCGAAATTTACGAGGCTACCGGCAAAGGCGCCATTGACGTCGAAGTTGTCCCGCGCGAAAAGCTTCATTTGTACGGGGTCATTGACGCCTCGCCGGCCAAGCAAGCGAACTGGGGCGACCGCCTGTTGCAGATCAAGGATTTGGTGGAAAAGCCCAGCGCCGATAAAGCCCCTTCCAATTGGGCCGTCACCGGACGTTATGTGCTGCCTTCGGAAATTTTCGGCTTCCTCGAAAAAACCAAGCCCGGGGCAGGCGGCGAAATCCAGATAACGGATGCCCTGCGCGCCCTCGCGCAAGGGACCGGCCTGTGGGCCTACGTGGGCGAATGCAAGACGCATGACGCGGGCGATAAACTCGGATATCTGAAGGCCACCGTAACGCTGGCGCTGAAAGATCCAAAACTAGGCAACGATTTTCGCGCCTACCTGAAGGACTTGAAGCTGTAAATCGGAGTTGCTCACTTGCAGGCGACCCCGTCGCCAGAGCCGTTGTCTTTCGTTGTCTTTCGAACAAGCGAACCGACAAGGGCAGTCGCAGTCGCTTTTCGTTGTCATCCCGGGCGAGTGAACCGACGAGGGCTCTCTCTTCAGGCTTCATTTCAAGCCACGGACGCGCAGCAGCGTTACTTCTTCTTTTTCCCAGTTCCCTTTTCAGACGACGAACCCTTCGAAGTCTCCGAACTCTTCGACGTTTCCGAAGACTTCGATTCGCTCGATTTCGAATCGCCCGCCTTATCCTTGGCCTTCGAGCCGTCACTCGAGCTCTCGGAAGACGAGCTGTCCGGCTTCTTCCCCGCATAATCGGTCACATACCAGCCTGTACCCTTGAATTGGATCGCCGATGCGGACAACTGCCGCTCCGCCTTCGCCCCGCATTTCGGGCATTTCTTCACAGCTGAAGCGGAGAAGGGCTCGATCTTTTCGAAGCGGTGGCCGCACTTGACGCACTCGTATTCGTATAACGGCAATGCAGACTCCTCTCAAAAGGTGGCGACCCAGCGAAAATATAGTATGGCGTGCCTCCAACCAAAAAGCAAAAAAGGCATACGTTAAGCGCCTGGCGAAGCGTGTGGTAGACTTCGTTCGCAGTAACTCGGCTGACGAAAATGACAAAAACGAAAGCGGACGAAACGGCGCTCGGCTGTTTATACGTGGTGGCGACGCCTATCGGCAATCTCGAAGACATCACCCTGCGCGCCCTGCGCATACTGAAGGAAACCGACGCCATCGCTTGCGAGGATACCCGCCAGACTCTGAAGCTGCTCTCCCACTTCAACATTCAGAAGCGCCTGATCAGCTACCACGAGCACAACGAACTCACCCGTGCCCCGGAAATCGTGATCGAACTCGAGCAGGGCGCCAAGATCGCGCTGGTCAGCGACGCCGGGACGCCGGCCATTTCCGATCCCGGCCACCGCCTGGTAAGCCTCTGTGTGCGGCACGGAATCAAGGTGGTCCCGCTGCCCGGACCTTCCGCCTTCGTCGCCGCCCTCGCTGCTTCTGGAATGCCCGTTGAAGAGTTTGCCTTTGTGGGGTTCCTCCCGGCGCGTCAAAGCGCGCGACGAAAAGCCCTGCGCGCCCTGGCCTCCGAGCCTCGCACGCTGGCGCTCTACGAAGCGCCGCACCGGCTAAGCGATACGCTGGATGACGCCCTCGAGATTCTCGGCAACCGTCCCGCTGTGGTGGCGCGTGAAATTACCAAGATGTACGAGGAGTTTCTGCGCGGGCACCTGGAAGATATCGCCGCTGCCGTCAGAAAAAAAGCCGCGCGCGGGGAAATAACGCTGCTGATAGGCGCCGCGGACGGCCTGACGGCGCACGGGGAAAATGCCGCTGGCGCATCGCCGGCTGTTCTGGAACCTCTATCGCATCGCGTGGACGCGATCATGAAGGAAATTGGCGTCGACCGGAAAGCCGCACTCAAACAGGCGGCTCGCGAACGTGGGCTAACGCGGCGCGAGGCCTACAAGCAACTCTTGGTGACGCGCGACGAGTAAACACCTTAGTCGGCGCTTGCCGAAGCGGTACGGGCAAAAAACTCATCGACGCAATTCAGGATTTCAGCTGTGGTATGCGAGTGGTGGACAGCCTGCCGCAGTTCCCCTCCGTTGCGTACCCCGTGCGTAAAAAGCGTGGCAAACTGCTTCATCTTCCCGATCGCATCGGGCATTTCGGCTTCGATCAGGCTGCGGAAATATCCGGATAGCAGCCGGTAGCGGTCCGCTTCGGTCGGCTCGGTGTAAGTGCCGATAGCCAGATAGTCCGCGATCTGGCGAAATATCCACGGATTCGAGGACGCAGCGCGCCCGATCATCACCGCGTCGCACCCGGTCTCTTCAATCATGCGGACGGCGTCCTGCGGCGTGCGGACATCGCCGTTGCCGATCACCGGAATCCGCACCGCCTGCTTCACCGCGCGAATCACGCTCCAGTCCGCGTTGCCGGCATAGCCCTGCATGCGCGTGCGCGGATGCACGGCGATAGCCTCGATGCCGATTCGCTCCGCCATGCGCGCCACGTCCACGGCAACGATGTTGTTCTCATCCCAACCGGAGCGGATTTTTATCGTAAGGGGGATGCGAACCGCCGCGCGCACGGCGGTCAGAAGCTTTTCGAGATGCGGCAGGTCCCGCAGCAAACCCGATCCTCCGCACTTTACGACTTTCTTCACGGGGCAGCCGAGGTTGATATCCACGTGGTCGAAGCCAAGGTCTTCGGTAAGCGCGGCGGCGGAAGCCATCACCTCGGGGTCGGAGCCAAAAATCTGGGCGGCGATCGGGCGTTCGTCCTCGTCGAAATAGAGGTAGCGCAAAGTTCGCGCGCCCTTGCGCGAAAGGCCTTCCGCGCTGGTGAATTCCGTCATGATGAGCCCGCACGCGCCGAGAGAACGGATCACACGGCGGAAAACCGTATCGGTGACGCCGGCCATCGGAGCCAGAATCGTCGCCGGTCGAATGCTCAAATCGCGAATTTTGATCTCAGGCGGAAACATTTATCGATCCCACTGCGAACCGCGAAAAAAACGATTTTCGCCCTCTCCCGTCGTAACCTGTCAATCACCAGAGAACCCGCTGTCATTCTGAGCGAAGCGAAGAATCTCTCTCGCCTTTCGTTAGCAAGGAAAGGAGGGAGAGATTCTTCGCGCAAGTTCGGCGCTCAGAATGACGGCGCTTCCCCTTATTTATCATAGCGGACCTTCGTCGACAGGGGGGCAAAAAATCGTGGGGAAAAGCGCGAATCGATCTAGACTGCGTCACAATACCGGTCGCTTGCGATGCGAAGCGCATTGCAAAACGGGCAGGCTATTTGTTCGTGAGGGCTTCGACGCCCGGCAGTTTCTCCCCCGCCAGAAATTCAAGCGAGGCGCCGCCGCCGGTGGAGATATGAGAAATCTGCCGCGCCACTCCGGACTGTTCCGCGGCAGCAACGGAATCCCCGCCACCGATGATCGAGGTCGCGCCCTTGGTGGTGGCCGCAGCCACCGCGCGCGCGATGGCAAGCGTTCCCTGCGCGAATGCCGGCCGCTCAAACATCCCCAGCGGTCCGTTCCACACAATTGTGCGAGCCTTCGATATTTCCTGGCTGAAGAGTTCGATCGACTTCGGGCCAATGTCGAGTCCCATCCAACCTTCGGGCGTGGCGGAAATATCGGCGATTTTCGTCGCGGTGGAATCGGGCGATTCGGCTAGCACGTGGTCCACCGGCAACAGCAGCCGGAAATTGCGCTGGCGGGCTTCGTCAAGCAGCGCACGAGCGAGATCGAGCTTGTCGTTTTCGACGAGCGACTTCCCTATGGGCAGGCCTTGCGATTTCAGAAAGGTATACGCCATGGCGCCGCCGATCAGCATCGCGTCGGCAAGCTTCATCAGGTTCTGCACCACTTCGATCTTGTCCGAAACCTTGGCGCCGCCCAGCACCGCGACGAACGGGCGCTCCGGATTCGAAATCGCCTTCCCGAGATACGCAAGCTCTTTTTCCATCAGCAGCCCCGCGGCCGACTGCCGCACAAACTGGGTGATGCCGACCACCGAGGCATGCGCGCGGTGCGCCGAACCGAACGCGTCGCACACGAAGAGGCCGTCGCAAAGCGCGGCGAGTTGTTCCGAGAACGCGGGGTCGTTCGCTTCCTCCTCCGCGTGAAAGCGCACATTTTCAAGCAGCAGCACGTCGCCATTTTTCAGCGCGTTGCTCTTCGCCTCGGCCTCCGCACCCACGCAATCGGCGGAGAATCCCACCGGCTTGCCGAGTAATTCCTTCAACCGCGCGGCTACGGGCGCAAGACTATACTTGGGATTCACCTTGCCCTTGGGGCGCCCGAGATGCGAGGCCAACACAAGGCGCGCGCCGCGCTCGATGGCCAGCCGGAGGGTGGGCACGGTTTCGCGGATGCGGGTGTCGTCTGTGACGGTAGCGCCGTCCAGCGGCACGTTGAAATCCACGCGAATAAAAACACGCTTGCCGCCGAGGTCGAGGTCGCGAATCGATAATTTGTTCATCTCGCCCGCCCCGCCTCAGAATTTAGCGGCGAAAAATTTGATAAGGTCGCGGCAGCGGCATGAATAACCCCACTCGTTGTCGTACCAGGCGAGCACCTTCACGCAATTGGTTCCAACCACGCGCGTGTAACCCGCATCGACAATCGACGAATTCTCGTTGCCGCGAAAATCAATCGACACCAGCTCCTCTTCCGTGTACTCCAGCACGCCCTTCATCGGCCCTTCCGCGGCCTGCTTCAAAGCCGCATTCACCGTGGCCGGCGTCGCAGGCTTCTCGGTAATCACCGTGAGATCGACCACGCTCACGTTCGGCGTAGGCACGCGCATCGCATAACCGTCGAGCTTGCCCTTGAGTTCCGGAATCACCAGATGCACCGCTTTGGCAGCGCCCGTGGAAGTCGGAATCATCGACAAAGCGGCGGCGCGAGCGCGGCGAAGGTCCTTATGCGGCAGGTCGAGCAGCTTCTGGTCGTTCGTGTACGAGTGGATCGTGGTCATCGTGCCGATGGTGATCCCGAATGTGTCCTGGAGCACTTTTGCCACCGGTGCCAGGCAATTCGTCGTGCAAGACGCGTTCGAGACCACGTGGTGCTTCGCGGGATCGTAGGTCTTTTCGTTCACTCCGAGGACCAGCGTGTGATCGGGATCGGTCGCCGGCGCCGATATGATCACCTTCTTCACCGGGCCGCGAATATGCTTGCGTGCGTCGGCTCCCGAAGTGAACAAACCCGTGGATTCGATCACGATACTCGCGCCCACCGAGGGCCAGTCGATTTGCGCCGGATCCTTCGTGCGAAAAACTTTGACGGTCTTGCCGTCGACGGTGATCGTGTCGTCGGTATGGCTCACCTTGTTCGGAAGATTGCCCAGAATGGAATCGTATTTCAGCAGGTGGGCAAGCGTCTTCGAGTCGGTGATGTCGTTCACCGCGACAATTTCGATCTCGGGATCGCCCAGCGAAGCGCGAAAAATGTTGCGGCCGATGCGTCCAAAACCGTTGATCCCGACTTTTACCGGCATATATCCTCCAAGGGGGTGTGAAGGCGCGCAAATCAGAACCTGCTGAAGGGTTTGGCAGGTTAAAAAGCTGAACGCTGATGCTAGGGCGCGGAAAGAAAAAAGTCAACGGCGGAGTCAATCATTAAATTCTTTAACACGGATCACTTTTCCGGAGGCAAATGTGACGAAAGTAGTTTTAGCAGGAGGGTCGCCGTAGATCCAATCTTCGGTGTCGTTCCCATCGGGATCGCGCTCGCGCACTTTGTGCTCGGGCCGCCCTAACGCTGCGATCACCATCTGTTCGTCCATTCCGACCGCCGCCTCGTGAGCCTGGATGTCCTTCTTGAATTCAGGAGCCACTGTATCGATCCAGGCCACTGTCGCCGACGACTCACCCGCGAAATCGAGTACCGGAGAGAGCTGCTGCTTCAGTTGATCGGGAGTCATCTCCGGCAGCGGCCGGCCGTAATCGAGAACCAGGGTCGCGCCCAGCCCCTCGCCGGGATGAGCGTTGGTTCCGACCGGATTCGTGGCGCCCCCCATCCCGACCTGCAAATGATCGCGGAAGTGAAAATGCCGACCCCCGCCACCGTTGATCTCGACGACGATTCGCTTCGCCTCGAACGTGAGCCTCGTGATCTGCACTTTGTCTCCGCCGTTTACCGAGGCCCCGTGCGTCCTCACCATGTCGTGCAGACGGGCGGTATCGAGCGGCTTGTCCACGCGATAGGCAAACGCATCGCCGCCGCGCGGCAGAGCCAGCACAGCCTTGGCAAATTCACCGCTTACGTAGCGGATGATCTCGATTTTGGACTGGTCGCCAAGGCGGTCGGAAGAAGATGCGCCAGCCGACGGCTGCGAAACGCCTTGCGCGCGAGAAGCGGAGGCAATCCCGTGAAAGGTTGCAACACCCGGCAATAGTACGCACGTAGCGAATGCTAGGAAAAACGCGAGGGTGTGGCGAGCGTACATAGCCGGCTGCCTTATAGGCACCATCTTAGGACTTTTCTCTGTGAAGGAGAAATAGATTTACAGCGGGGGCAAAAGGTTGCCGCGCGAAGGCTCAGCGGCCGGAGGCGCGATACACTGCGCTTCCGAAAGCCTTCCAGACACGCAGATTCCCCGGATACTCCGCCAGCATGCGTTCGGGATGGAATTGTAAACCCACCACAAAATCGGCTTTCGGATCGTAGTACGCCTCGATAAGCCCGTCTCTTGCATGGGCCATGGGCCGGAAACGGGAAGCCAACTCGCGAATCCCCTGATGGTGATAGCTGTTCACACGAATCGTCTCCGCCCCGTACCAGCATGCCAGAGGAGTGGAGGGAACGATGCCGACCGGGTGCCGATACGTGTCGTAGTTGTGGTAGTCGATGTGTCTCACGTGGGATTTTTTCTCCTTCTGCACATCCACGTAAAGGGTTCCTCCACAAACGACGTTGATTAACTGCGATCCGCGGCAAATGCCCAGGATGGGAAGACGCCTGCGCAACGCGTGACGGATCAGGCGAATCTCGATGTCGTCTTTCAGCGGATGCGTTTTCTCGAGGTACCGCAGGCTGGCTGCAGGGGGCTTGTAGCGTTTCGGCTCCACATCTTCGCCTTCCACCAACAACAAGCCTCGCATGCCATCCATGTACTGCGGGAGCAAAGAGGGCGTTCCCTCGACCACGGGAACCATCTGCGGGAAAATGCCCATCCGTATCAGGAGTTCGAGGTGATATTCGCCCACGTAGTCGATGTACTTGTTCTTGCGGACGGTCCGGCGTGTTACCACAACGACTGCGGGATGCTTCATCGCGTCAGAATCTGCAGCGCTCCCACCAGGCGGGCATCCTTTTCACGGCCTTGCGAGGCCACGCGGATGTGGAAATCGTCCATACCGACCTTGTTCGAGCAATCGCGTACGTACATCTGGTGTTCGTCAAGCAGCCGCGCCTGCATCTCCGTAGCGGTCATGCCGTTCTTGATCTTGAAGAGAATGAAGTTCGCGCCGGTGGGATAGACGTCGATCGCGGGAATTTCGCTCAGGCTGTTGTAGAGGCAGCGCACGTCGCCGATCAGGCGCTTGCGGCCCTCGTGGTACTCGGAGTCCGTCGCGGGCAGAAGCGACAGGAAATATTGCGCCAGGGTGTTCAGATTCCACGTGGGAATAAAGCGCCTCAGCCGGTTGAGCACAAAAAGATTCGCGCTGTAGCAATATCCCAGGCGCAGGCCCGGAACACCGCAATGCTTGCTCATACTGCGCACGATCAAAAGATTCGAGAACCGGTCCGCCACCTGCAAGAGACTCGGAATCTCCTCGCCGGCGAAGTCGATGAAGGATTCGTCCACGATCACCAGTTCCAGATCGTGCGCCTCGTGCATGAAGTCGATCATCTCTTCCAGCGGGATCAGCTGCCCGGTGGGGTTTCCCGGATTGATCACCAGCAGCGCCCGCATATTGCGCTTGTGGACCCAGCGCATGTAGTCGATCGGCCGCAATTCGTAACGCTGGTTGGGGTCGAGCGCGAACATTTCCGCGTCGCGCTGGTCTTTCAATTTTTCGATGTACTCGCCGAACGTGGGAATCGGCAGCGCGATGCGGTCGATGAGCGTCGTGTCGATATGGGCGATCAGTTCCGTGGCGCCGTTCCCGATCACCAGATTGTCCGGATTCACATTCAGCACCGCCGCCAGATTCTGCTGGCTCATCAGCGGACTGCTCGAGGGATAGCTCTTGATCAGGTTCGGGAAATTGCGCTGCAAATCGTCGAGCATCTCGGGCGTGGGGTAATAAGGATTTGCGATAAAACAGAAGTCGATGATGTCCTTGGCGTTCTCGTAGCCCACCAGATCGGACAACGCCGGAGAATGCGAGGTCTCATAGAAAAGATGCCGTCGCGTTTCTGCCGCCGAACCGCTCGCCTTCGCCAAATCCCCAATTGCCGTTTTCATGACGTCACCCTCGCACCGCCCCCGGGAACAATTGCCCCGGTCCTGCTAAACCCGCACTTCGCCTGCGATTGCTGTCCACAGTGTTAGATGCATAATTACGCGCGTAGTCGCATCAAGTAAATGGGCGCCCGATACTTTGTTTGCAATGAGTTAGCTGCGTCTTCCCGGCACATCAGCACACCTGCACTGCACCCGGTTCAAACAGCCTAAATGTCCCCCACATGCCTGTTCAACTCATTCTATTCCTCTTAGGAGGGATTGCAAGCGGCACGAGCCGCCAACGGAAGCTAGAAAAGGCCGGAGAAAATCTCCTCCCACCGGGTCAGTTCCGTCACAGCTTTTCCGATATTAAGCAGAGGCACAGGGCTCGCTTTGCTTCAGTACGAAGGAATCAAAGAACAATAACGATCCGCGCCAATTTTTTACATTGCGACGCGATAGTGACCCAAACGCACGTTGGTAGTAAACTACGGAACGTTCTGGTGGGCGTAGCTCAGTTGGTAGAGCGTCGGACTGTGGCTCCGAATGTCGTGGGTTCAAATCCCATCGCCCACCCCAATTTCCTCTCGGGAATCTAACCGCTGTTCTGAGTCGTCATTCATGGCATCGGTCACACCTGCTGCCTCGCTCCAGACACCTGCAATTGCCTTCCCATGGAACTGGGCGAGGCTATCATTCGCCATGCGAACGATGAACTCGCGATAGAGAGGCCTGCACAGATCATCATGGCGAGCCGGAACGCGAATACAAAGGCTCGTTCGACGGAACCTCTGACCGCAGCCGCCATTTCGGCATTCATCCCAACCGGAACCGCCAATGCTGCGAGCCTTATCTCGTTCGCCCGTAGGTCCTGCATCGCAGACGGCGGAATGGCCAGACCCTGCAAGCTGCGATTCAGACGGAAGCTGAACGCGTTTACCATGACCACTCCCAGGACGGCAATGGCAAGAAGTCCCGCGACTCGGGCGACTGCGTTATTGATTCCTGAAGCCGTCCCGGCGCGACTCTGTTCCACTGCATCCATTACGACCGTGGTTAGAGGAGCAACGCTGATAGCCATGCCCAAGCCCAGCACCACAAATGCGGGGAAAAACATGCGCCAATAGCTGCTACCTACCGAAGGCACGGCGAAGAGAAGAAATCCAGCAGCCGCGATTAACGGGCCGAGGATCAACGGTCCCCTCGGTCCGTAGCGAGCGACGAGTCCGCCCGACCAGCGCGACAGCAGGAATATAAGCAGGATGAGCGGGAGCGCGGCGGCACCCGTGGCGGTCGCCGAGTAATGCTGGACCTGGATCAAATCCAACGGATACAGGAAGAAGAAAATCCCCAAGGCAGCATAGAGGAAAAACGTGAGCAAGTTGGCGCCGCCGAAATTGCGTGACCGGAATAGATCCAGCGGAACCATGGGAGAAGCGACGCGAGATTCAATCGGGAAGAATCCGAGCAAGCATAGGGTGCCACCCGCCAAAGCCCCCCAAACTGACGGAGCACCCCAGCCGAGGCTCGCGGATTCGATAAATCCGTAAGCCACACCGCCCAGGCCTGCCGTAGCGATCAACGCGCCTGCCCAATCAATATTTCCGCTCGCCGCGTTCTTACTCTCGGGAACTCGCCAGAGGGAAAGCGCAATCACCCCAGCAGCAAGCGGCAGGTTGATGAAAAACACCCAGCGCCAGGAAGCGTGTTCGATCAGCCAGCCGCCCAGGACTGGACCTATGGCCGCCGTGATGGACGTAAAACCGGACCAGGTCCCAATCGCGCGCCCTCGGTCCTGCTCGCTGAACGAGGCGCTCAGGATGGATAGACTGCCGGGGACGAGAAACGCCGCTCCCACTCCCTGCACGGCCCGCGCAATGACCAGTCCGCGGATGTTCGGAGCCAGACCGCAAGCGGCAGAAGCAACTGCGAATACTGTTACGCCAAGTAGAAACATTCGTCTGCGGCCAAACAGGTCGCCAGCCGAGCCGCCAACGAGAATCAGCGCGCCAAGAAATAGTCCGTAGGCTTCTACGACCCACTGCATGTCAATTACGGTTCCACCAAGGCTGCTTTGCAGCGCGGGCAAAGCGACGTTCACGACCGTGCTGTCAATGAACGCCATGCTGGAGCCGAGGATCGCTGCCCCGAGAATCCACCTTTCCGCTCTTGCTGCGCACGGATGGGGGGCATACCCCGACTCAATTATTCCCTGGTCACATGGTGGCTTCATGAAATCTGGAAATCCACCTTATCTCATTTTCGTCCAGACGGCCGCCTCGACCCGCGGGACGGCGAGCCGAGCTGGCGCCAGCCCGTTTCCTTCATTCGGACACCAAAATGCTCGGCTGTCTCTCTTGATGTTCGCAAACGCCAGATCGCGTTCCGCATCGCTGACGTCCTTAACCTGATCGAATCTCGCGATGGCGTTGCGAACGTGCGAGCCATCCGTCATCGGCTCTTTGCGCGACCGCGGGAACGCGAAGGCGCTCCCGGGCAATAGGTTGACCTCCGCAGCGTCGAGCCGGCCGTGTTCCGCCGGGCCCGGGGCTTTCCAAGTCGCTTTCGTGCCGCTCGTTTTCTTGACTTTCGGTGGATTCATCGGGCTTCTCCATTCAGTTGAGATTGACGTTGTCTCTCCAAACCGGAATGAATCTTCCCACCCAGAGACTTGGTGTGGGTCAATTCAGTGAGCGTCGATCAGCGAGAGTCGAATTCGTCCTGGAACAAATATCTGCCCTGGCGGACTATGCGCATCTCAAGCTGAACGTTTCTGACTTGAAGGACTAAGCCAGCAAAAGGAATCGGAGCCAGCGGTTGATGCGGGTTATGGCTGCGGGAATCCGAACATCAACCACGACTGATTGGCTACCCAATGCGGGTATAGCTCCGTCATCTGATCGAACAACTCCTGGTCGGACGTCGCGGTTTTCTGCACCCGATCGAAGTCCTGCAGGTAACGCTTGGTGTCTTGGATCGTCGAGGGAGAGTCGGGCGCGCCCGTCTTCTTGTGGCCGGCGACAACGATCGCCGGGTCGAGCGCCGCCAACCGGTCCAGCGCCGCGATCCAATTCCTTCGGCTCTCGGGGGTGGTGTCGCCGACGTACATGCGGCACTGGTTGTATACAACGTCGCCAGCGACGATCAGGCCGATCGATGGAACGTGTAGAG
>CAZRKW010000069.1:0-17316 GCA_964600355.1 uncultured Acidobacteriaceae bacterium | reverse complement strand
GCAAAGGCAACGTCAAGAGCAAGACCAAGAGACCCGCAAAGGCAACGTCAAGAGCGAGGCCAAGAGACCCGCAAAAGCAACGTCAAGAGCAAGACCAAGAGACCCGTAAAGGCAACTTCAAGAGCAAGGCCAAGGGACCCGCAAAGACAACTGCTAAATCAAGAGGGATTCATCGCTCGAAGGGCGAGCGATGGAGAACCGTACTTCGCTGCGCTCAGCTCACAGGCTGTCGTTGGAACCGTGATTCGCTTGAGGGGAGTTGATCCTTGGCCTGCCACTTCGCTGCTACCTCCCCTGCCCGCTTGTTCGGAGCGGAAGCGTCGAGTATCCTGCGTGACTCACAATGCCTAAGAAGGCCACTGCCGACATTCAAGGAACTACCGACCGTCGCATCGACGCGCTGCTGTCGCTGCTCGCGGAAAATTCGACGATTGTGATCAGCGGCGCCAAAATCGCCCGGGAAATCGGAGTCACGCGGCAGCAGGTATGGCGCTGGATCGAGAAGCTGCGCACGCTGGGCGTGCGGGTAAAAGGCCATCCGCACACGGGCTATCACATCGAGCGCATGCCGGATATTCTGGCTCCGCAGATGCTGAGCCATCGGCTGTATGGAACGCAGTTCGCCCGGCGCATCCACCACTTTTTCAAAATCGACTCCACGAATAATGTGGCGATGCGCCTTGCGGAACAAGGCGAAGCGCACGGCGCCGTGGTGCTTGCCGAAGAGCAGACCGGCGGCCGCGGGCGCGCGGGCCGCTCGTGGGTCTCCGAGAAATCCACGGGAATCTATTGCACGATCCTTCTGCGCCCTGCCATTTCGCCCGCGCACGCACCGCTGCTCACGCTGGTGGCGGGGCTCGCCGCGCGCGACGCGGTTGCCGAAGAGTTGGTAAGCACTCCCGACATCCGCTGGCCCAACGATCTTCTGGTGGGCGGGCGGAAATTCGCGGGAATCCTCACGGAGATGCACGCGGAGCCGGATCGCATTCACTACGCCGTGGTG
The DNA here is from genome assembly GCA_964600355.1 of uncultured Acidobacteriaceae bacterium. Classification (GTDB taxonomy): domain Bacteria; phylum Acidobacteriota; class Terriglobia; order Acidiferrales; family UBA7541; genus Palsa-295. The sequence goes on along the minus strand of CAZRKW010000069.1, from coordinate 16,313 downwards.
GGCATCGGGATCAACGTGAACCAGTCGAAGATGCCGCCGGAGCTGGCGGAGATCGCCACGTCGCTTAAGATCGAGACAAAAAAGACCCACTCGCGCTTCGAGCTGCTGATCCGGTTGCTGCGCCACTTCGATCGCTACTACAATCAATTTCTCTCCGACGGCGCTCAGCCCATCGTGCGGCGCTTTGCGGAAGTGTCGAGCTATTTTCGGGGCAAGCGGGTGCGGATCACCACTTCAACGGAAACTTTTACCGGGACAACCGCGGGGCTGGAGCCGAGCGGAGTGCTGCGTGTGGCGCGTGACGACCGGTCAGCGACCGAACTCGTGCTTTCCGGCGACGTGGCGGAGGCGGACTGAATGCTTTTAACGCTGGATGTGGGCAATACGAACACGGTGCTCGGCGTGTTTCGCGGCAAGGAGCTCGTCGCGCACTGGCGGCTGACCACGGCGCGCGACCAGACCGTCGACGAATACGGCATCCTCACGCGCGACCTTTTCACGCTCGCGGAGCTGGAGCCGAAGGCGATCAACGGCATCATCATCAGCTCGGTGGTGCCGCCGCTCAACCGGACTCTTGCGGAAATGTCGCGCAAGTATCTCAGCCAGAAGCCGCTGTTCGTCGAACCTGGCGTCAAGACGGGCATGGCGGTGCTCGTCGATAATCCGCTCGAAGTGGGAGCGGACCGCATCGTGAACGGCGTCGCCGCGTTCGAGAGATACGGCGGCCCGTGCATTGTGGTCGATTTCGGGACGGCGACCACCTTCGACGTGATTTCCGCGCGCTGCGAATATCTGGGCGGCGCGATTGTCCCGGGGCTGGGAATTTCCTCCGAAGCTCTGTTTTCGCGCGCCGCGAGGCTTCCGCGCGTGGAAATCAAGGACCCCGGCAAAGTGATCGGCACCAATACCGTCGCTCACATGCAGTCGGGCCTTTACTACGGCACGGTGGACATGATCGACGGCATGTTATCGCGGATGAAGGCCGAACTCGGCAGTCCAGCGAAAGTAATCGCTACAGGCGGGTATGCGACCCTTCTCGCGGGCGGATCGAAGCATATCGAACACACCGACGAGTTTCTGACGCTGGAAGGATTGCGAATTATCTGGGAGCGCAATCAAGCGAGTGCGGGCGCAGCCGACCGGAGCGCCGCACACAAGGATGCTTCGTTGCCTTCCGCGAAAGCCAGAAAATAGCAGGGTCGAATTCATTCCCTCAGCGGGCATACCGCAACATTCGACGGAGAATCGATAATCTCGATCGCGGCAAATCTGGAGCAGATCCACAAACGCATCTCGGACGCGGCGGCGCGATCCGGACGCGTCACCGATGAAATCACCCTCATCGCCGTATCGAAAACGTTTCCGGCCGAGGCCATCCGCGAAGCCCGCTCCGCCGGCCTGCGGCATTTCGGCGAGAACCGCATTCAGGAGTGGGAAGCGAAACGCAGTGCGCTGGCAGGGCTCGATGCGACGCTGCACTTCATCGGCCATCTACAGAGCAATAAGGCGCGGCGCGCGGCGGGCCTCTTCGATCGTGTCGATTCGGTGGATAGTCTGACTGTAGCACAGAAGCTTCACGCGGCCGCAGCCGAGGAAGGAAAGCGCCTACCGATTCTCATCGAGGTCCATCTCGGAGACGAGGCCACGAAGCACGGCGTTCACGAAAAGGATGCGCTTCCGCTTGCCGAAGCGGTTGCCGCGCTGCATCGTCTGGAACTGCTCGGGCTGATGACGATTCCGCCCTATTTTGACGACACCGAACAGGTGCGGCCGTATTTTCGCAGGCTGCGCGAGCTTCGCGAAGCAATCAGCCATGCGCTGGGCAGTCCCCTGCCCGTGCTCTCGATGGGAATGAGCCACGACTTCGAAGTCGCGATCGAAGAAGGCGCCACGGAGATTCGCATCGGCACCGCGCTTTTCGGAGGCCGCGCAGCGCACGACTGATTGCAATCGTGAGAATCGAAAAATCCAGATTAGGTTAAACTAATTCGCCCATGAGCGTGATCGACGAAGTTCTCGCCGCAAACCAGCTGTACGCGCGCACGCACGAATTGCGCCATCTGACGCCACGCCCCGCGCGCAAGCTGGCCATCCTGACGTGCATGGATACGCGCCTTTCGATTCGCACGCTCGGCCTCAGCACCGGAGACGCGCACATCATTCGCAACGCCGGCGGCATCGTCACCGACGACACGCTACGCTCGCTGGTAATATCGCACCATCTGCTGGGCACCGCGGAAATCATGGTCATCAATCACACCGATTGCGGGCTGATGCAGGCCAGCGAGGACGATTTGCGCGCTAATATCCAGCGCCGCACCGGGACTGCCGCGGTTTCTCCCGCTTTTTTCTACGCCTTCCAGAACATCGACGAAAACGTCCGCCAGCAGTTGCAGAAGCTCCGCACCCATCCCTGGATCCCGCGCGACATTCCCATCCGCGGCTTCGTCTACGACGTAGCCACCGGCCTCCTTCGTGAAATCAAAGATTTCTGACGCACCCCCAGCGCTTCGGATCGTCTTTGCCGGCTTGGCGCTTCCGCCCCAGATCCCCGAGCTGGCAAGGACCTAACGAGGTGCGCCGTTTCGTAGTATTCTCTCGCGGGATTCTGGAGGATATTTGCAGCCGAGTTTAGCTTTCACTTCCAATTCCGGTGGCCTGTCCGCCGATACGGCGCTTCGTGCGAGGGCTGCCTCGCACGGCAGGTCTCCATTACCAGCTTTGACCGGTCTCCGTTTTTTCGCGGCGTTCTACGTTGTGCTGGGCCATTCCTTGACGTGGCTGAGCTCTCGCTTCCCGCTGCCTGCGTTCGTCAAGACATTCCTTGGAAACGGATATCTTGCCGTTTGTCTTTTCTTCCTTCTTTCGGGCTTTATCCTGTCATACACCTATGCGGGGGAGGCCTTCCATGGGCTTGCTCGCCGTAAATTTTGGGCTGCACGTTTCGCGCGAATCTATCCCGTTTATTTGCTCTCGCTGCTTCTAGTTCTTCCGTTCGAGATCCAGGGACTCACGTGGACGCGGGCCGCCAGCGTACTACTAATGGTTCAGGCGTGGAATCCGCTGCACCCCGAACTCACCGGCGTATGGAATTATCCCGCCTGGTCATTGTCCGTGGAAGCTTTCTTTTATCTCTGCTTTCCTTTTATTCAAAGCCGTTTGTGGGGATCGTCGTGGCGGGTGCTGCTGCTTGTGGCGGCTTTCGCTTCACTGGTTTGCGTCGTTTTTCATACCCCCATCCAAGGGCTCGGCCTGTGGGATCCGGTCGTTACCGGTAAATGGCTGCCCTTGCCGCTTTTGCGCATTCCGGAATTTATACTTGGCATGGTCCTGGGAAATGTATTCGTGCGCTATGGCTCTATTTCCCGGAAAGCCACACTGACGTTGCTGGCAGTGATATCGTCAATCCTTATTCTCGCGCTGCCCATCGGACCTTGGGTGAGTCTTGCTGTCCTGCCCTTTGGGCTCTTGATCTACTCGCTTGCCTCGTCGGAGAACCCCGTCACATCATTCCTTTCGCATCCCGTCATGATTTTGCTCGGAGGCGCCAGCTATTCGATCTACCTGCTTCAGGTTCCGGCGCGAGATTGGGTGCGTACGATTTCCGAGCACTTCACTCCTCTAGGCAGGGTAAACGTTCCTCTGACGCCGCTCGTGCTGATTTTGTTTTCAGTACTTGTGTTCCGGAACTGGGAGGAGCCGATGCGCAAGGCTACTCGCCGCTGGCTCGTGCGAAAAGCAGAAATATCCGTATAGAGGAATTCCCCGCGGTTGCGGAGGAAATGAACTATGGGATTCCCTGCTTGGAGCCTAGGTGCGAGGCGCCGGGTCGTCTTTGTGAATCAGAGGGATTGCCGCGCAGGCGAGCAGCGAGAAGCCGCCCAGCACGATGAAGCTGGCCTTGAAGGTGCCGGTCAAGTCCGCGAGGTGGCCTACGAGTGGAGCGCCGCCGAGGATCATGACAATCCCGAGCATATTCACGAGGCCCATGGCGGCGCCGGCGCGGCCGGGGAATAGCGCGCCCGCGCGGGAGAACATCGCGGCGTAGGGCAAGCCGACGCCGATGCCGATCAGCACCACCGCCGTCAGCGCGATTCCCAGCGTGATCAGCGACGTCACGAACGCGAAGCAGCCCAGCGCAATCATCAGGAGGCTTCCCAACAACAACGGACGGATTCCCATGTGCCGGCGCAGCACGCCTCCCAGCGGCCGGGAGACGATGCCGAGCAGCAACACCAGCGATCCGATGAGTCCAGCTTCAGTGGCGGGAACTTTCATCACTTTCGTGAGGATCACTACCACCCACGATCCCACCACCACCGAGAGGCCGAAAGTAGCCATCTGCAAAAGACCCAGCAGCCAGAGCTGCGGGGCGAGCAACATTTCGGTGAATCGTCCGGGTGGCGACGCAACGGGTGCCACCGTGGGGGCAGCGGCCAGCCAGATAACCGCCGCGGCAATCGCCATTCCGGCGGAAACAAGAAACGTCACGCGCCAGCCCGCCACCAGATTCAGCCGGGGCACCGCGAGAATCACGAAACCGGCGCCCATCTGGATCGAGCCTCCAAAAAACCCCTGCGCCACGTGAAGCCGCGGCCCGGCGAGCGCCTGGTGGATGTATCGCGCGCCGCCCACAAAGCAGACGCCCGTCCCCAGGCCGGTGAAAATCTTGCATGCGAGCAACTGCCAGTACGCGCCGGCAAATGCGAGCCCGAGGTTCCCCAGCGCCACCCACGCGAGCGCGAAGACGAGAACGCGCTTGGCGCCCAGCCGGTCGACGATGTGCCCTCCGGGAATCTGCATTCCTGCGTGAGTGGCAAAAATGCCGGTGGTCAAAAAGCCGGCCAGGGCTTGGTTGAAGCCGAACTCGTGCATCAGCGCCGGGGCGAGAGGGGCGTGATTGGTGTAATTCGCGGAATACGCGAAGGCGACGATACAGCCGCAGATCAACGCGGCGCGCTGCGACGAGGGCGACAAACCCGGCGCAGCCGCGTTCGATACTCGATTGGCCTGCAAGACGCTCACAAGCAGCCCTGTGTGGGGAAGATATCGCTGATCATTTAGGTTCCTGACTCAATTTCTGGTCGATTAATGGCTTTGGCAAGCAAGAAATTGTAGAAGAATACCGGCGTTTCCGCTCCACTTATTTTGCAGCCGCAAACACCAATGAAATGCCCGCGAGCCGCATGGGGAAATGATAGCGTCGGGATGCCAAGGTGCGAAGGAAAATGGAGATTCAGGAACGCGACGGAAGCATGACGTTTGCGGTGCGCGTCGCCCCACGGGCCAGCCGCAACGCCATCGAAGGCGAATACCAGGGCGCGCTGAAGGTGCGGCTCACGGCGCCTCCGGTAGATAATCGCGCAAACGAGGCGCTGCGCGAACTCCTGGCCGAAGCTTTGAACGTGCCGCTGTCGGCTGTTAGAATCGTGAGCGGACTCAAAAATCGCACCAAGCGCATCGCAATCGCAGGCGTGTCAAAAGCACGCATTGCCGCGCTGATCGCGCCAGGTTCAAAAGGCGCGCGGTGATACGTCCGAACGAATCGCCCATCGAATGCCCGACATTCACGCCATTCAAGCGGAGTTGAAGGCCGCCAAGCTCGACGGCTGGCTCTTCTACGACCACCATCACCGCGACCCCATCGCCAGCCGCGTGCTCGGGTTGGGCGAAGACGGCATGGCCACGCGGCGCTGGTTCTATTACATCCCGGCGCGCGGCGAGCCGCGGAAGCTCGTTCATCGCATCGAGCAGGGCATGCTCGACTCGCTGGGCGGCCGCAAGTACGTCTACTCAGGCTGGGAGGAGCTGCACAAAACGCTTCCCAAGCTGCTTTCCGGCGGCAAAAGAATCGCCATGCAGTATTCGCCGGAGAATAATATTCCCTATATCGGGCTGGTGGATGCCGGAACTGTTGAGCTGATCCGCAAGCTGAAGAAGACGGTGGTGAGTTCCGCAGACCTGGTGCAGAAGTTCGAAGCGAGCTGGTCGCCCGAGCAACTCGAATCGCACCTCGAAGCGGGCCGGATCATTGACCGCGTGCGGCAGGGGGCTTTCGAGCAGGCCGCCGCGTCCGTATCGGACGGAAAACCGCTCACGGAATTCGAACTGCAGCAGTGGATGCTGGACCGCTTTCGCGCCAACGGTCTGGTGACGGCCGAGCCGCCCATTGCCGCCGTGCAGCCTAACAACGGCAACCCGCATTACGAGCCGAGGCAGGGCGAGTCGCGGCTGATCCGCGCGGGCGATTTGCTTCTCCTCGACATGTGGGCGAAAAGCAACCGCCCCGGAAGCGTCTATTACGACATCACCTGGGTGGGCTACCTGGGCGAGCGCGTTCCAGGCTCCTACGCGAAAATCTTTCGCATCGTGCGGCAGGCGCGCGACCGCGCTATCGATTTTGTGAAGGAATCCGTGGCGAAGTCGAAGAAGATCCACGGCTGGGAAGTGGACCGCGTCACGCGCGAAACCATCCGCAAGGCCGGCTACGGCAAATATTTTGTGCATCGCACCGGCCACAGCATCGGGCAGGACGTTCATGGCAACGGCGCGAACATGGACAGCCTCGAAACCAAGGACGATCGCAAAATCGTTCCGCACACCTGCTTTTCCATCGAGCCGGGAATTTATCTGCCGGAGTTTGGAATTCGCAGCGAGGTGAATGTCTACGTGGATGAGCACGAAGCCCGCGTCACCGGGGCCATTCAAGAGGAAATCCTGCCGCTGCTGGCCTAAGTGACTGTGACGGAAACCCAACCAACCGAACCCGGACTGCCGGAAAGCCCCCCGCCGCAAGCCCCTAAACGGCACTACATTGCCCCGTTTGTCGCGCTGACGGCCTGGATCCTGCCGGGCTCAGGCCACCTGCTGCTGGGACGCTGGGGACGCGCGCTCACCTTTTTTCTGGTGGTAAGCGGCCTGGCGATTACCGGCTTTCTGGCAAAAGGACAGGTGTTCCCTCCCCACTCCGACGACCCGTTCGGAACGCTCGGCTTTCTCGCGGATGCTTGCTCGGGAGTGTTCTTCGTGCTGGCGCACTTATTTGAAAGAACGGGGCCGGATGTCTCGCGGGCCGCGGGCGATTACGGCACGCGCTTTGTGGCCGCCGCCGGAATCGTGAATCTGCTCAGTGTGCTGGACGCATTTCGAATTGCGGCCGGCAGCAAAACGTAAGTGAGACTCCGTGCATTTTAGTCACTTCCTCATGATGGTGGCGTTCGCGCTGCTTGTTTCGGCGGCCCTCGGCTGCCTCGCGCCCCCCGGCCGGCGCACGACACGGGAACGAATCAAATATGCCGCGTGGTCCTTCGCGCTGTTCCTGGGCATTGCCCTTGGCGTTGCGTGGCTGATGTACCCGTTCTCGCGCTAAATGCTGTTCTCTCTCACCCGCGCTTCAGTAAGGTGATTCCAGCACTTTCCACCAGCGAATGCCGTATTGCGGGGTCACTCCGCACCCGGCAGATTAGGATCGATACCAGCCCGGAAATCGAGAGCGTCCGCTGGAGGACTCGTGGGGATCGATTTATCGAATGCCTGGAAGAGCGGGGAAAAAATAATAAACGGCGCCATCTCGCTTTTGCCGAATATGGCGCTGGCGATCGTCATCTTCGTTGTGTTCGTGTTTCTTGCGTCGGCCGCCAAGTCCGTGGTTCGCCGCTTCAGCCAGCGGCGGCAGCGGCGTCTGAGCCTGGGAATCCTGCTCGGACAGCTGGCCCACACGACGGTCTCTGTCTTAGGTTTCCTGATTGCCCTATCGGTGGTCGCGCCGTCCTTCCACGCCGCGGACCTGATTAAAATGCTGGGAATCGGCAGCGTGGCGATCGGCTTCGCGTTCCAGAATATCCTGCAGAACTTTCTCGCTGGCATTCTCCTGTTGCTGCAGGAACCGTTCAAGCTCGGCGATCAGATTTCGGTGACGGGCCTGGAAGGCCGCGTCGACGATATTCAAACTCGCGCCACGATCATCAGCACCGCCGACGGCCACCGAGCCGTAATTCCGAATGCGGTGCTGTTCACCAACCCAGTGGTCGTAACCAAGGCCCCTGCGCCGGAAGAAACTCGGAATGCGCCCTCCGCAGCGTCGTTGTCGCAGCCGTCCTACGAGGCAGAACCCGTTAAGCGCTGATTGCCCGCCGTCCTGGGAAGCAGCCTGAAACTCGCGGCGCTATTCCTATGCGCAATTTCGGCAGCACGGGCGTGAGGGTCCCGGCTCCGGGGCTGGGCGGACATCACCTGGGCGATGCCGAGGATTTAAAAACCGCCAAGCAGATCGTCGACGAAGGATGACAACGAAAAGCTACTGCGCCAGCCAAAAGCAAGCGGCCGACCCTTAAAAGCGAAGGGTCGGGCACCCGCACAGGCTTGAGTTTCTCCGCGGTCCGTGAAGCCGGGTGCTGACGAGAGCCACTTTCTAGTTTCGGGCGGTCTGCGGCTCGGAGGCTGCGGCAAGCAGTTTGTCGATCCGCGCATGCAGATTCGCGGGATCGAAAATCGGAGGCGAGCACGTTCGATTCGTGCATACGAATGCGGCGGGGGATTTCAGCGCAGGATACTGCACATCTGGATTCGGAAGGCGACCTTTTGGACCTTCCGCCGGGTCCCACCATTCGAGGCGCTTGTAACTCGAAGGATATTGCAGGGCCTGCCGGAACAGCTCGCGCGATTTGGGATCGGTGCGGGAGCCGACGATCGTCAGATGGAGGGGATCGCTCGAAAGTTCCCAGTCCGCCAGAAGCGGACTCGCTGCGGGGAGTCTGTTTACGATCGGCTCGGCCGCTACGTACCGCATGGCTCGCTCCGCAATCTGCTTATCCGCTGCATTGGCCGTGATGTGGAACAACGCATTCGCTGCGATCGCCACGGCAACGTTTTCGTCGCGTTCGGGATGGGTTGCATAGGCGCGATCGGTGGGGGACTTCGAACTGTCGTAGCCTGCGCCGCTTGCATCCTTGAAATTTCCATCGATGAAGCCCATTGCGGCCATCGCCCTCGCCAGCCACTGACGGTCCGCGGTGGCACCGTAGAGTGCCAGAAACGCGCGTTCCATGGCCACGGTGTCGCCCAGGTAGGGGCCGGTCGCGGCGCTTGGAACCTGCGCGCCGGTTCCTCCGTGGCGGAATCCCTCGCCGGGCAGCGCCCGGTGCAGGAGAATCCAATTCGCGGCGCGTTCGGCGTCGTGCAGCGCGGTTTCGTCCCCCGTGGCGGCGTAGAGCGCCACCAGCGCTTCGATCGCCCAGCCATTTTCCCGCGCGTAGATGTGCGTATCGACCCGCGGAACGCCTAGAGCGCGGCGATGCGCATTGTCCAGCGCGAAATAATCGGCGCTGTGATGCCCTTCGACGAGGTCCGCGTCCTGGCTGGTGTAAAACGCGCCCTCGGGCGAGGTGAGGAACGTCTTGAGGTAGCTTTGAATTTCCCGCGCCGCGTGGAGATACGCAGGGTCTTTCCATTGCGCGTACGCCAGCGAATAGATTCGCAGATTCTCCGCCTGCATCTGCATGATCTTTTCAAAATGCGGTGAGTTCCAGTCACCGTCGGTGGAATACTGGTAGACGCCGCCCCACGCGGGGTCGAGCAGATGCCGCTGCTGGTCGAGCGTCTGGCGCGCGCGGTGTTCCGCCTTCGAGTCGCCCCTGCGCGCGAGCATCATCGAATACTCCACCGAATCCCAGTCCAGATACTTCTGGTCGAAGCCCCAGCTGCCGTGCTTTTCGTCGTAGCCCGAGGCGTAATTCTCTTCGAGCCGTTTCCGCGCCGGCGCGCTCAGCACCGCGTTCACGGGAATTTTTAGCGTCGGCGGTGGCTGCACCGACGGCCCGGGGGAAGGATCGTCGATGATCGCTTGCAGCATGGAGGCCATTTCGTCCGGCACAAGATATCCCTGCCGCTTCACGATCTCGTGGCCGTTTGCGTCGAAAACCACCGTTGCGGGCCAGCCGTAATCCTCGTAGCGAGTGGAAAGATCGGGGCGCGAATCCTGGTCCACTTTGACAACGATATAGCGCGATTGAAGCAGCTTGATCACTTTCGGATCGCTGTAGGTGTTGGCGTCCATCACATGGCACCAATGGCACCACACAGCTTCCAGGTCCAACAGCACGAAACGGTGCGTGCGCTTCGCGTCGCTGAACACCTGATCCGACCACGGCTGCCAGGCGAGTTTTTCGACCGTAGCCACAGGCTTCTGAGCGGAAGCCCCGGAAGCCACCGCGGCCGAAATCATCGCAACCACCAGCCAGGTACGGAATGTTCTTTTCATGGCAGTCACCTGCTCAGAGTACGCGCCGCGCCCGATTTTGGATTTCCCTACTCAGGCAATCCTTATCCCAAATTGAACGCGTACAGCAGGAGCTTGGTGAGGAAAAGATCTACGACGAGCACGATCACCGACGACTCGACGAACGCGGCAATCGTGGCGCGCCCGACGCCTTCGGTGCCGCCCTTGACGCGAAACCCCTGGTAGCAGCCCACCGTCGCGATAATGAATCCGAAGACAACTGCCTTGGTGAAGCCGATACAAATATCGCCAAATACCAGGGCACTGATGGCACGGTTCCAGAATTGCGCCGCGGTGAGGTGCAGCGTGATGCTGGCCACCAGATATCCGCCGAGCAGTCCCGAGAGATCCCCTACCGCCACGAGTAACGGCAGCACGACCACGGTGGCCACCACACGCGGCGTCATTAGCCTGCGAATGGGGTCGATTCCGAATCCGCGCATGGCGTCCACCTGCTCGGTGACCACCATCGAGCCCAACTCGGAGGCCATGGCGGTGGCGTTCCGCCCGGAGATCAGCAGAGCGGTGAACACGGGGCCCAACTCGCGGAGCAGCGCCAGCGAGACGGCGTCCCCGGTGAGAGCTGTTTCGCCAAAGCGAGTGAACTGCGCCGCCGAGTTCAAGACCACCGCGCCGCCGACGCAAAGCAGCGCCACCACGACGATCCGCAGCGAGCCTACGCCAATCACGTCCATCTGCTGGATCACGTTCGAAAAGTAATACCTGTCTCCCAGAATGTCGCGGACGGAATGGAAGGCGAGCAGCGAATAGTCCTGGATGGTGAACGTCCACGACTTCAATGCGTTCCCGATTCCCGCGGGACGCGGTGTTGTGCTCACAGTGGAACTCCCGTCACGGCGACCGGCGCCGCTCCTTATGAAACTCGGAAATCAGGGCTGGGTCAATCGGCTGCGGTCGAATGAAACACCAGGTTCAAGGCTTCCGGCGTAAAGAGCAGAGTCTCCCCCACGCGCGCGAGCTCGCCCGCCCAGCGCGACGCGTCTTGCGGCGGCTCCCCGGCGCTCATCCGCCGCGAGCGAGTGAGCGACCGGAGCTGGTCGTAAAACACGTTCTGCACCTGCCACAGGTTTACCGGAAACGGCAACGCACGCGCGAGTTCCACCGCGGCCTGGAAACGCGACAACGGCCCCGGATCGGAGCGCAGGTCCGAAAGAGTCTCCGCCATCTGTTCGAGGCGGCGGCGCAGGGCATACTCGAGCGTCGCCACGTCCAGATCGATTTTCGCGGCCCGGGCTTCTTCGATCAGCGGCGCCACTCTTTCCAGAGAGGGCTCCTCGCTCAAAAATTCCCTTCGCAGATGGTGATTCAGGGCGAATTCAGCGGAGGCGCGCGAAGGCTTGGGAATCGGAATATGCAAATCCGCCAGGAAGCGCATCAGATCGGCGCTCCGCTCATAAAGCTGTATGTGCGCTGCTTCCGATTCTTCCGTGAGCGGCGCCAGCACCAGCTCCAGTATTTTGCGCTGTTCATCCTTGAAGAGCGAGCGCAGCGAATGGGTGCCCTTCCCGAAGACCACGTCAAAGCGCATGGCCATCTCGGGCGCACTCGTATCGCGGAAACTTTCCGCGAGCTCTTTCACCGAGGCCAGGTACGCCTGGTCCTCCTCGTTATTTTTCGAAGATTCCCGCACTCCCACTTTTACCTGCTGGTTTCCCAGATGCAGCGCCGCCACGCTCAGCAGCGCGGACTCCGACGTGATTGCCGAGGAGACGCGCAGCCTCCCGATGGCCAGCTTCTTCCTGCCTTTTTCGTGAACGGTGTAGTCCTCGCGTTGCACGTCGTAGCAGTAGATGCGATTCAATTCCTTGGAGGGCTCGAAAACCGACGCAATGGCGTAATGAGCGGCCACCTTGGGCAGGTCAATCACCGCGGGCCGCACGCACTTGTCATAGATCTGCGCGCCGTCGCCGTATTCCGGAAGATTGCTTTTCGCCAGCGACAGCCTCTCGAGAAAAGCCGGTTCCACGTCCTTGCGGAAGAGCTGCTGCGCGAGATCCACGACGCGCCCGGCATATTGAATGCACTGCACCGTCTCGATCCCGGAAAGTTCGTCGAAGAACCAGCCGCAACTCGTGTACATCAGCATGGCATTCCGTTGCAGCTCGAGCAGCTTCAGCGCGGTGACGCGCTCCGTGGCGTCCAGTTCCCGCGCGGCGTGCTCGCGAAAGAAACGGTCGACGTTCTGCAGGGAGCGGTCGAGAACCACGGAAATGTACTCATCGCGCGCGGCCCAGGGGTCTTGCAGCAGGGGCCGCGCCAGTTCTTCGAACTGCGGCGCGAGCGTATCGCGAAGCCAGTCGAGCGCCTCTCGGAGCGGTCCCCGCCAAGCCTGCGTCCAGCCAGGGTGCCCGCCGGAATTGCACCCGCAGTTGCCGCGCCAGCGTTCGATGCCGTGGATACAGCTCCACGACGTGTTCTCGAATATCTCCATCCGGTGAATCGGCGGATGGAGCCCCAGGTATTCTGCATAATTGGTGACCTTGGCCAGATCGGCGGTTTCCAGCCGGTCCAGAGCAAACGCCAGCGTCATCTCGCCCATCTTGTGATGATGCCCGAAGGTTTCTCCGTCGATCGCCACATGGACTAGCTCCGGCCACGAGCGCACCTCTTCCGCGAATCCGCACATCAGCCGGTCGACAAACTGGTCCCCGCTGGCCAGAAGGTTCTCGAACGCGATGGCGCGCGAAATGGGCCCGTCGTAAAAAAATAAATTGATGCTTCGTCCCGAAGGAAGACGGCAGCTGTAGGCCATCGAAGGATCGATCTGCTCGCCGCTCACGTCCTTCCAGACGCGCCCGCCGATTTTCGACTCGCGGCGGGCCTGGCGCGGAGCCAGAATCGTGAATTTGATATCGCGCTCAGCCAGAATCTCCAGCGTCTCGATATCGACCGCCGTTTCAGGGAGCCACAAGCCTTCCGGAAACCGCCCGAAGCGGTGCTTGAAGTCGCGGATGCCCCAGACTACCTGCGTGATTTTGTCGCGCCGGTTCGCCAGCGGCATGATCATGTGGTTGTACGCCTGGGCGATGGCCGAGCCGTGCCCGGAGAAATTCCGCTGGCTCACTTTGTCCGCGTGCTGGATCGCCTTGTAGACTTTGGGGGCGCGGAGTTCCAGCCACGAGAGCAGCGTGGGCCCGAAATCGAAGCTCATTTTGGGATAATTGCTCAGAATTTTGAGGATGCGGCCCGCGTTATCGAGAATGCGCGCTGCTGCGTTGGTGGCATAGCATTCGGCGGTGATGCGCTCGTTCCAGTCGTGGTAGGGATAGGCCGAGTCCTGCAGCTCGATGGCCTCCAGCCACGGGTTCTCTCTGGGGGGCTGATAGAAGTGACCGTGGATGCAGAGATAGCCCATGCGGATCGAACCCGACTTTTCCAATATACCTTGCTTTTAAGTTCGGTAAACCCTAATCCCGTGCCAAATAATCACAGGCGGCAACTCGATTCCGTCGCTGCGACGCTCCGCATCAGCGCCAGAATCCTTCGTGCGGCTTCGCGGACTCCTCTTCCAGAAGCGGGCCGAGCACTTCGATGCGCCGCTGTCCCCGGGCGAAGACCTCGCGGCACGGTAGCGAAAGCGTGGGATTTTCCGCGTTCGTGCCGGTGATCTCGAGCAGCTTGCTCTCGGAAAGCGCGTACACCACCCGCCCGATATTGGCCCAATAGATCGCCCCGGCGCACATGGCGCAAGGCTCCGCGCTGGTGTAGAGAGTCGCCCGCGCCAGCCGCTCCCGCGAAGCCATTCGCGCTACGCGTCTCACGGCAACTGTTTCGGCGTGCTGTGTGGGATCGCCCTCGGGAGGCCGGCAGTGATTCTCCGCTTCCACGAGGACTTCCCCGCTCTCGTCCACCACGAGGGCGCCGAAAGGATGCTGCCCGGCGGCGCGCGCCTGCACGGCCAATGCGATCGCTCGCCGCAAATGCAGCAGGTCTTTTTCGGTCGGTCCCACTTCGACGGGTCCGCTGGCGGTGGTCATGGGGCGAGCTCGTTCAAGGAGGATGGCTCTGGCAGTGTCGAGGACGCCGGCGAGGGTGGGGAATTCTCCACGGCGACTGGCGTCAGCGGCTTCGTTAAATGGCTGAAGAAAATATTGAGCAGCACCGCCGTGAGACCGCACAGCACGGCGCTGCTTCCCAGCACCAACCGCAGAACCGCGGGCACGCGGTCGAAGAGACTGGGGAGCATCGTCGGCAGCACTCCCATTCCAATCGACACGGCCACCAGAAAGCCGTTGCGGGTGCCCTCGAATTCCGTGCTGCTGATCTCCTGAATTCCGGCGACGACGGTCATGCCGAAAATCACCAGACCCACGCCCCCGAGCACCGGCTTCGGCACTCCGGCGATGCTCGCTCCGAGTTTCGGAAAAAGGCCCATCAGCACCATGATCATCCCCGCCGCCGAAAGAACGTAGCGGCTTTTCACGTTCGAAAGCGCGATCAGCCCGGTGTTTTGCGAGTACGCATTATACGGGAAACTGTTCAGGACTCCGCCCAGCATCGTCGAGAGGCCGTCGGCGCGAAAGGCGTCGGCCAGCGTGCGCGGCGTCATGGGCTTATCGACCATGCGTCCGATCGCCAGGCAGTTGCCGGTGGTTTCCATCATCACCGCGAGCATGGCCATTTCCATAACCAGGATCGGAATCAGCGAAAATCTGGGCGTGCCGAATAGCAGCGGCCTCGGCACGGCAATCCAGCTCGCGCCAGCTACCTCGCTGAAATGAGCCCGACCGGCTAGAATCGCCGCCCCGGTGCCCAGCAGCATTCCGAGAAGCGCGCTCAGATTCGACACCAGACCGCAGCCGCACCCATAGAGCAGGAGCGTGATCAGGACCGTCCCGATCCCCAGCGCGAGATTCACGATGCTGCCAAAATCGGCGGCCTGCGGATTGCCTCCGGCCAGCCACGATGCCGCCGTGGGCATCAGCGACAGCCCGATGCACACGATCACCGACCCGATCACCGCGGGCGGCAAAAAGCGCAGCAGCCGGCTGAAGATCGGCGCGATCAGTATCGTCAGAAGCCCGCAGCCGATCACCGCACCATATACGGTCGGCAGGCCCGACTGCTTCCCGATCAGAATCATCGCGGGCAGGCAGATGAAGGAGCAGCCCTGCACCAGCGGCAGTCGCGCGCCAAACCGCCAGACGCCCACCGACTGGAGCAGCGTAGCCAGCCCGCAGGTGAAAAGATCGGCGTTGATTAAGGCAATCAGCTGCCGCGCGGTAAGATTGAGCGCCGCGCCGAAAACCAGCGGCACCGTCACGGTGCCCGCGTACATCACGAGCACGTGCTGCCAGCCGTATAGAAAGAGCGAGCGCCATGGAAGAAGCTCGTCGACTGGGTTCGGTGAGGGGAAAGATCGCTCCAGCGCTGGCATGGGCGGGGACATCGACGAGGACGTTGCCGAGGGCATGGGCGAGGACATTCACGGGCAGCATACAACGGTTGGGTGTTGGCACATGTTCGTTCTTTCGATCCCTTCCATAACTCCTCAGGCATCGCCCAGGATCAGTCCTCATCGATTTCAATATAAGCCCCATCGGCCCGAACCTGGCCTCGCAGCAGGAGTGCTGCATTAACTTTCGGTATCCCCCGGCCGTTCGAGTACGTCCTAACACCGGCAACAGTCTGGCGAGCGCACTCAGGCTTCCAGGCGATGCCAGCTCTGACCGAGCGAAACATTCCCTGGCGCGGTATAAGCGGTATAATAGGGTGATCCGATGACCTTTACACAAATTTGGAGGAGGCTGGCAGAAGGGCTTACCGCTAGGCAAAACCCTTGCCTTGCAATGGTTTACCTCTCTCAGGGGAGCGCTCTGGGATGCCTCTGAGCCTCAAAGTTCCCGCGCTTACCCGCAAGGAACGCTTCCTCCGGGCGGTGCGCTTTGAGCCGGTGGACCACGTGCCCGTGTGGATCATGCGCCAGGCTGGGCGCTATCTTCCCGAATACCAGGCGGTGCGGGCCAAGCATACGTTTCTTCAAATCTGCAAAACGCCGGAAGTAGCCGCCGAGGTT
>CAZRKW010000068.1:0-17384 GCA_964600355.1 uncultured Acidobacteriaceae bacterium | reverse complement strand
TCATCAGCTTGAACGCCTTGATGCGGCCGGTGGAAGGAATGTGCGGGCCGCGGCAGAAGTCAGTGAACTTGCCGGTGGTGTAGAAGGAAACCATCGGCTCGGTGGCTTTTTCCTCGACCAGCTCGCACTTGAACGGCTGGTTGGCGCTGCGATAGAGCTCGACGGCTTCCGGCTTGGGGAGCAGCTTGCGCTCGTTGGGCACGTTGCGCTCGGCGATCTCGTGCATCTTGGCTTCGATCTTGGCGAGATCGTCCTGGGTGAACGGCTCGTCGCGGACAAATTCGTAGAAGAAGCCGTTGTCGATGGGCGGGCCGATGCCGAGCTTCACGCTGGGGTAGAGTTCGAGGACGGCGGCGGCGAGCAGATGCGCGGCGGAGTGGCGGAACACTTGGACGGCGTCGGGATCTTTGGAGGTGAGGATGGAGAGCTTGGTGTCGTGGTCGAGCGGGCGCGAAAGATCGATGAGTTCGCCGTTGGTGCGCGCTACCAGCGCTTCCTTGGCGAGGCGCGGCGAGATCTGGTGCGCGATTTCGGCGGCGGTGGTGCCGCTGGGCACTTCGCGAGTTGCGCCGTCCGGCAATGTGATTTGTATGGTTCCCATGGAGTCTGCTTTCGGTATGGAGACATGTAGCTTACTGGCGGGTGCAGGGCGGGTCAAGGCGGGATAGGGCGTGATAGCGGAATGGCGCGTGCTCGCGCACGGAAAACTCGCGTCACATAGTAATGCGATATTTTTCCTAAAGGGCTAAAATGTAGACTCCGGCTGGATGAAGACCACACGGTATTTCCGCGAACAGGTCTTGCGCAAGCGGCCTTACATTCAGCTGGAGTGGTGCCAGAGGATCTTGGCTCACCCGTTGGCGAGAGTGGTCCAAAGAGGATGGGCGCATTCGGTTCTGGGGCATCATTCCGGAATTCGGTGGCAGGGTGTTGCGTATCGTAACCCTGGCGGACGGAGAAACTGTGCATAACGCTTTTCCTGACCGGGATTTCAAACCTGCGGCGCCGCAGACGAGGTGGCCGATGAAACTGCATTACGACAGGGAAACCGATTCCCTCTATATTGACCTGAATGAGCGCCCTAGTGCGGACTCGCGCGAAATTCAGGAAGATATCGTCATCGACCTGGACACGAACGGCCGCATCGTGGGGATCGACATCCAGCACGCCTCGGAAGTCTTGGACCTTGGTACCCTCGAAGCGCAGCACTTCCCCGCCGCCCAGCTTAAACTCAGCTAACCACCAATGTACCCCTGCACTACCTCGGCGGCCGCCCGGCCTACCGGTGGCTGAAAACCACCAGGTTCGCTTGGAAATCACCGGAGAGACCCGCTTTGCTAGATTCCATCGGCGGCAGGAGCTTTCGCATCGTGCTGAAAAATTGGAGCTTGCGTGGTTTCTGGTTGCGGGGGTGTTTGGCCACGGTCGTGCCCTTAGTGGAATCGGAGTTATTGAGATGAGCTTAAGGCAGGGATTTGAGGCTAGCGGAAGGAGTCCTAAGATGAAATACATGCGAATTCTCGCGGTGCTTGGTTTGTGCTTGATTCCAGCAAGTTACGCCCATGCGCAGAGATTTTCTGTCGGCGTGGGGATTGGCGGTCCGGCGTATGTGGGTCCCGCACCGGCCTGCGCTTACGGTTACTACAACTACTACCCGTATGCGTGCGCTCCGTATGGTTACTATGGTCCTAGCTGGTTTTCCGGCGGCGTCTTCATAGGCGCAGGGCCGTGGTACCGGGGTTATTACGGCGGTCGTGGATACTACGGAGGTGGGGGATACTACGGAGCACGTGGGTATTATAGCGGACGCGGAGCGGTTGGCGGTGGATTCCGCGGTGGTGCGGTGCACGGGTTCAGCGGTGGAGGCGGATTCCGCGGTGGCGCGGTGCGCGGTGGCGGCGGCGGTTTCCACGGCGGTGGCGGGCATGGCGGCGGGCGAAGGTAACATCCGACGCTCACTTGTGAAACTATAAAGGCCGGCAGGCGACTGCCGGCCTTTTGCTTTTGCTCGCCCAACACTGCTACGTCGAATCCATCTGGGCGGCCCGCGAGGTTAATCAGTACGCCTAGCTTAGAATCTTACGGATGGCAGAGGGTTTGGCAAGTAGCCCAAAATTGACTCGGCAGACGGGCATCTGCCGCGATTATCCGGGCCATGGCAAACACCCTCTCCCCGACTCTTTGCGCTGACTCCGCTTGCGGACACGCCGGTTCTGTAGCCCTTGCCGGGCGCGACTTGTGCCGGGGGCATTTCATCGCGGCTTGTTATCAGAGGCTGGAGGAGTGCAGCAAATTTCTCGACAGCAACGACCACTGGAAAGCGACGTCGGGCGAGCCGTTCATCGAATCGCTCGTTGAAATCGTGGATCAGACGGCCGCTCTCGGGCTCACGGCGAAAGATCTCGACCGGCTCGAACAAGCCCAGCTGCTCGACATTCTATTTACCGCCGGGAACCTGTTGAAGAACCTGCGGCGGAGCGTCCGGAAGTTCGTCTCGATGCCGCTCAAGCTTTGCTACCAGGTGACAGGCCACAACTGGAGCGAGAATACCATCACGCAGGAACTCAGCATGCACGGGGCTTCCATGGAATGCCGAATCCCGATCGGCCGGGGCGAGTTGATGACCGTGGAACGCACCGACATCCATCGCAAGACACAGGCGAAGGTGCGTTGGCAGAAGCGCCGCGCGGACGGCTCGCAACTGATCGGCATCGAACTTCTGGATAGCGCCGACTTCTGGGGATTCAACGAAGGCTAGAAGAAGATGGACGGCTCGCGGAAAAAACACCGCGAGCGGGAGGCGCTGCGCGCCGGCTTTTATGTCGTAGCTAAAGCTACGCCCCCCTAAATACCTTCTCTTGAAAGCGATTTTTGCTGCTTTGACAGGGAGTCCTCAGCGGCTGAAGCCGCACGGATTGTCGTGCATTTGCGGCACGGATGAATCTGTGCCCTGACGAAAAACGGGCGTTGCCACACAGGCTCTTGCCGGTTATACCCACGCCGAATCTTTTTCATCGTGCTCTTAACCCGGGTCCGCGAAGCGGAAGGTGTTATCCTCAGCCGGAATTGTTTAGAATTTTTTGATGGGGGAAAGAAAGGCCAGATCGGGCGGGTACTCGCGACGAGAGGTTTTGACGTATCTCGCCCGCGCGGGGGTGTGCTTACCTCTCGCCGCTCTTCCCGATATCGCGGGGGGCGCGGTTGGGGGAATTTTTCCCTCTGTCCAGCAGGCGGGGGCTCCGCAGCCGCCTGCGATTTCAAGATATCAACTGTCCGCGAGCGACGACGCTTTTCTGGAAGATCTGGAAACGGCGAACTTTCTTTATTTCTGGGAACAGACGAATCCCACCACCGGACTTACGAAAGACCGGTGCAACGTGCGAGCCAACGATAACAAAGTGGTCGGCAGCATCGCCGCCACCGGATTCGCGCTCACCGCGCTTTGCATCGGCGAGAACCGCGGGTATGTCACCTATGCGCAGGCGCGAGACCGCGCGCTGGTCACTTTGCGATTCCTGTGGAAGAAGCTGCACAATCAGCGCGGCTTTTTCTACCACTGGGCCAATATCAATACGGGGGAGCGGCTGTGGGAGTCGGAGATTTCCTCGATCGATACGGCCATCCTGCTCTGCGGCGTGCTCACCTGCAAGGCGCACTTCGCGCATACCGAAATCACCGACCTCGCGCAGGAAATTTTCAACCGCGTGAACTGGCAATGGCTTTCGGAAGACACGCTGATACTGCCGCATGGATGGGCCCCGGAAACGGGATTTCTGCGCTATCGCTGGGACAGTTACAGCGAGCTGATGATGCTGTATCTGCTGGGATTGGGTTCGTCGAAGTACCCGCTGCCGCCGGGATCGTGGGACGCCTGGAAGCGGTCGGGGTTCGAGTACGACGGGATCAAGTACATCGGGTCATTCGCGCCCATCTTCGTACACCAGTATTCGCTGGGATGGTTTGACTTCCGCGGCAAGCGCGATAAATACGCGGACTACTTCCAGAATTCGACGCTGGCGACCGAAGCGCACCGCCGGTTCTGCATCGATCTATCGCGGCAGTTTCCCGATTACAGCGAGGACCTGTGGGGCATAACGGCGTCCGATTCGATCCATGGATACGAAGTGTGGGGAGGGCCGCCGAAGACGGGGCCCATCGATGGGACGGTGGTGCCGTGCGCTTCGGCCGGATCGCTGCCGTTTCTGCCGCAGCAGGTGATGCGGGTGCTGCGCGTGACGTATCTGCGCTACGGCGCGGGCACCTGGAGCCGCTACGGTTTCGTGGACGCGTTCAATCCGCTCACGAACTGGTACGACAGCGACGTGATCGGGATCGACACGGGAATCACCATGGCGATGGCGGAAAACGCGCGCACGGCCTTCGTGTGGGACACCTTCATGAAAAATCCGGAGGCGCAGCGCGGGATGCTGCGCGCGGGATTTGAGAATTACGAGCCGGCGAATCCTCAGGAACTGCTGCCAACTCCTGCTGCGCCGCTCGGCCCAGGCAGGGTGGAAGAATCCGCCAATCCTCATCGCAACTCGACCAAGACGAGTCCCTGAGGGGGCAGCGTCAAATGAAGTTCTCCATTGCGAAGAGACATTTTTTCGGGCGGCGAAAGCTGAGCAGCCTTGCGCAGGGCTTCCATCTGCGCCTGGGCCGGGTATGCGGGGCGGCCCATGGCGTCATAGGCATTGAGCAGCGAGCCGTGCGCGGCGTCCAGCCGCGAAACCGATGCGCGGCTTTTGCGCGTTCCCTGAAACGCGAGAGTGACTTCCCTGGCGTGGCCTTTTTCTTCCGGCAGGAACAAATTCCATAAGGCGATTACGAAGGTTCCGTCCGCGCGGCGCGTTACGAGCACGGAATCCGATTTTTCTTCCAGACGCTGGTCTCCGAGCGAGTGCAGCAGGCGGAAGGCGTTGAAGGCCGGCTTGGGCAGGCCGTCTTCGGCGAGCAGGCCGAAACCGCCGTAGAACGGTTCCTTCACCACTCCCTGTTCTTCGAATACGTCGGAGAACGTCCAGTAACTCATCATTTCGGTTAGGCCGGCGCATTGGCGGATGGTGTCCGCGAGCCACGGCCCCATGAACGGGGCGTCGGTGACGTCCGGCTCGTTCTTATAGCTGGCGTTGTACTCGCTGAAAATCACGGGAAGATCCGGGCGCGTGGATGCTTTTACCTGCGCGTGCACTTTTGCCGCGGCGCGGCAAACCATTTGCGTGCGCGGCACGGATTCATCGGTGCCGAGGACGTTCTTGGCGTCGTCGTTGCCGTAGACGTGGGTGGAGACGAAGTCAACCGGGATATGGTTTTCGACGCAATGACGGATGAAACGATCCACCCAGGCGGCCTGCGCCGTGGAGGGTCCGCCGACGCGCAGGCGCGGATTGACCGCCTTGATGGCTTTGGCCGTGGCGTCATAGAGCTGGTAGTAGGTTTGCTCTTTGGGATCGCCTGCCCAGAAATCGAGGTTGGGTTCGTTCCAGACCTCGAAATACCACTGCGAGACTTCGTCGATCCCGTAGCGAGCTACCAGGTGCTGGGTGAAGGCCGTGATCATGTTCGACCAGGCATCCCAATTCTTCGGAGGCGAAATGATGGGGTGATACCAGAACACGTGCTCGGTGGGCTGGGCCGCCAGTTTGCGCGGCATGAAGCTTAATTCGACGAAAGGGCGGACGCCATTCTGGAGGAGTCCATCGTAGATCTGGTCGACGTAGGAAAAATTATAGATGGGCTTGCCGGAAGAATCTTCGTCATAGAGGCCGACCTCGTCGTGGAAGATCGCGTGGAAGCGCATGTACTGGAAGCCGGTGGCTTGCCTGACCTGGCGCAGATCGCTGCGATACCCATCGCGCAGGGAAAGGATCGCGCGGCCGGAGCCGAACATCTCCTCCCAGAAATGGGGAAACGGGTGAGCGGGCGCGGTGAGGTCGATCGGGATCGTCTCGGGCGGCGATTGGGTTTGCGCGGAGAGCGGAGACCCAATCGCCGACACGAGCGAGAGAACCAGCGCGGCTACCAATAAGGCTGTTTTTGAATGCAAATCACTTCTCCATAGCCACCTTTCTAGTTGTAGCACCGGAGGAAAGGAATGCAAGCGAGGCCTGCGGAGGCGTATTTGCGTTCGCCGAAGCTTTGAGGGACTTGAGAAATGCGACGAGCTGCCAGCGCTGGGGCTCGGGCAATTTCGACCAGTCCGGCATGCCGTGCCAGAGGACGCCGTTGGATAAGATCCAGAAAAGCGTTCCGGGCGATGCTTGCGCGACCTGCGGCTTGAGCAGGCTGGCCCCCTTCTTTCCGCCTTCGGCTTTTTTCCCGTGGCAATCGGCGCAATGCTCTTCGAAGAGCTTGCCGCCCGCGCGGAGGGCTTCGGGATCGCTCTCCAGCGGATTGCTTCTGGCGCGCGCCTTATGCGGGACAACCTCGAGTGCGTGATATGTCTTCGCCTCGCGGGCCGCGTTTGCATCGAGACCCTGCGCGCGAACTCGACACGAAAATGCCGCAAGTAAGACTGTGAGGAGCATCAGACGAAGCGCAGGGGCGCGAAGCGGGATGCGACTGGTTCTCACTGGCGCCCTCCGAAAAGACGCGAAACCATCTCGCCGAAGCCCGAGAACTCGCGGGAGACGCCCCATCGCAGAAGGAAGCGGTGGCTCTGGTCATTCAAGCCGAAGCCCGGCGAGAGCCGCAGCGTCCAGCCAGAGGGAAGATTCCACGCCGCCACGGGAGCGAGATATTGCGACGTGTTGCGCAATCCCAGGCTGTAGCGGTCGCCCAGGCCGCCATACATTTCCACGCCGGCAACGATGTTTTCGGGGCACAGGTTGCAACGGCTCGCGGAGGCCTTCAGTGCGAGCGGGCGGCTGGCTCCGATGGCGTAGCCGAATTCCCAGGGGTCATTCGAGAGGTTTTTGACGGCCAGGGGATTGACGGCAACATTCCAGCCGCGCCAGGATTTCGAGAGCAGAAGCTTGAATTCGAGTTCGTGATCGTGCTCGCGCCGGAGTTCGGCGTTGGGTTCGGCGTAGTCCGCCTCCACGTCGTGCCCTTCGACTTCCTTCAGGATTTTGTCCGCGCCGCTGGTGTTCTCGAATTCGACGTAGAGAACGGGATTGAGGAAATGCTCGCGCGGCAAAAGGCGAAAGCGGTTCTCCCAGCGCAGGCCGGTGAACAGGGTGCTGTCGTGGAAGGTGGTCTGCCCGGCGAGATAAAATTCCGTGGTGTACCAGGCGGTGACGCCGTACTCAAATTCGGCCCAGAAGGCCTGGAAGTCATTGGCGTTGCGCTGGGTGCCGAACGTGGAGAAATATTCGACGTCGAGACTGCCGGGCTCTTCGAGATAGTGATCGTAGGTAACGATGTACGGGCTCTCCTGCGCGGGCAACCGGGGGGCAGAGAAGAGAACGCACAGCAAAGCCAGAGCGGCGCTGAACAGCGAACGCACCGGCAGAGAAATCGTCAGGGGCGAAGAACGACGCAGGCCGCGATTGTGTGAACGTCCATCCTCGCGGTTCGAAAAGAAAACGGGAACACCACCAGCCATTGAGTCTCCTTGAAAACCCTGGCCGGCGCACCTAGAATACGAGCGTGTCGCCAGCCCTCCGGGCTGTCGATTTCCGATCCCCACGGCTCCTCGCCAAAAGGCTTCCGTGGGGATCGCGTTTTACTTCCGAAAAATCCCTTCCCGTGCAAGTAAGAGTTTCTCTTCACCAACTTTTGCGTGCAGACAACGCACGACCGCAAAAATATCGGGCCAAAGCCAGTTGCAACTAAGTTGCAACTGGAAAGACATTAAACTTCACACAGCTGTTTGCTGTCAAGGGGAAGAATTTCGACGTGGTAGCGCTGTTGAAAATAGATGGCGAAAAAAGGGAGTTGCCGAGAGTTTGCTGTGGAAACCGTAAGCCTTCGTAAAGGCGGGGGCGGTGTTTCGCACATCTTCAAAGCTGATGAGACGTAGCTCGAATTTGGATTGGATTGTTTCCGTGGGGGTTCCTTAGACTGCCCATGCCATGAAGACTCTTTCGGAGCAGGACAGCAGTGCGGAAATCGATTTTTTGCACGAGATTGGGACGGGAATGGCCGCCGCACCGCTTTCGAAGGTGCTGGACCGGATCGTGCGGTTTGTCGTCGCGGCGATGAAATGCGATTCGTGCTTTGTGTACATCCTGAATGACCGGGACCTGGTGTTGCGGGCTTCGAAGAACCTGCATGCAGGGCTGGTGGACCGGCTGACGATCCGGTTCGGACAAGGCATCACGGGCTGGGTGGCCGAGCACAAAAAGCCGGTGGCGATTACACGGAAGGCGTATCAGGACCCGCGGTTCCAATCGTTCAACGAGTTGCCGGAAGACCAGTTCGAGGCGTTTTTGTCGGTGCCGGTGATGTGCCGGAGCAAGCTTGTGGGGGTAATCAACGTTCAGCATCGCCAGCCGCACGCGCACAGCAAGAGGGATGTGCAGCTGATATCGACGATCGGATTCCTGGTGGGCGCGGAGATCGAGCTCGCGCGCATGGAAGAAGAGATATGGAAGCTTTCCCGGGAAGTGCGCACGCTGAAGTCGGCGCAGCCTCCGAAATAAATCCCCAGACGACACAGGATTTGCCGCGCGGGCCTATCGGCGGGTTTCTAGGCTCGCGCGCCTGTGAACAAGTGAATAACCAGCGAAATGACAGCGAACAGAAGCAGCAAGTGAATCAAGCCGCTGGCCACGTGGAACATTACGAAACTGCCCGCCCACAGAATGGCGAGCAGGATTGCGATTACCAGAAACGGTCCGAACCTCATAACTCCTCCTTCTGAACTCGACAGTGCGGCTTGATGACACTTACTTTCCGGGAGCGACCTCGATCTGGCCACTTTGATCTGACCAACTCCCCCATAATAAATGGTACCAACCAGCGAGTAATCCGCCTATACGCAGATTCCCGGAGACATGGTTGCCAGGTTCGGTAGAGAGCAATGCGGGAGCCTCAGAGTCTGTGTGGCAATTGGCTAAATCGTCCCTCAGCGGCTGAGGCCGCGTCGATTTTCGGGCGTTTGCGGCACGGATAAATCCGTGCCCTGACGAAAAATCGGCTTTGCCACACAGGGGCTGAGTCCGGAACCGCTGAAAGGCGTTTACTGGCGGCCGGGGGTTGCTGGGAATTGTGCGCGAAGAGAGAGCCTTCGTCGCTGCGCTCCTCAGGATGACGGGCAAAGAACGGAAAAGGAAAGAAGAAGCAGCAGGAAAGAAGAAGCAGGTCCCTCACCCATCCGCGCTTCGCGCGTATAGGCTCAGGATGACACAAAAACTACTGCGAAAGGCAAAGCAGAGGCAAAGGCCGAAGACCGACCCTTAAAACCGAAGGGTCGGGCACCCGCAAAGGCTTGAGTTTTTCCGCGACCTGTGAATCCGTGCCCTGACGAAAAACCGAAGCGGCGACAACGGCTTCAGGGCTTTTGCGGCGGCGGAGGGGGCGTCGTCGAATCGGGCTGCGTAACGGGCTCGGTGTTGAGGAGCTTTATGGAAACGCGGAAGCGCTTGTAATCGGTGTAGCGCACGGTCATGCGGATGCGGACGTCTTCGGTGCGGAAGTGGAGCACGTCGTCGGCGTGCGTGTAGGTGGGAAACCAGTAATTTCCTTCGATGTTTTCGCGGTAGGTCTCAAAGCGCGGAAAGACGTTTTCGTTGTTGCCCTTGCGAATGTCGGGAACGGCCTTGCCGTAGGTCTTGACGATTTCCATGTCGCTGTCGTCCACCCAGATGCGGCCCTGAAAATAGCGCTGATTTTTCTCGAGCCGCTTGGGGCCCACGTCGAAGACGTAGGTGGAAATTTCGTCGACTTTCTCGCGGCCGACATAGGTGACGTCGTACTTGGGCAACTCCGACGTGGTGAGCACGAAGGGCTGGACGTTCTTGAGATCGTCGAGATCCTGCTGCGAGAGCAGGATTCGTTCGAGCGTGGACTGGGGGGCGTAGGTGACTTCCTCGTTGCGCTTGCCGTTCGGGTAGGTGATGTCGGTGGTCATGCGGTATTCGCCGTCGGGGCGACCGGAATCGGAGATGGTCTGGATGGTGAAGTCCTGGACGTAGGTGAAGTTGTCGCGCTCTTCTTTGAACTCCTGTTCCCGCGCGGCGAACTTCTGGATGATCTGGTCCACCGGGAGGGATGGCGGATCTTTCGAAAGGCCTTCGGTGGAAGCGGGTCTTGGAGCTGACTGCTGCGGAGGAGGCGCCTGGCGAACCTGCCGCGGCTGGGGCGCATCCTGGCGGGGGGCCGGGATCGAAGGGTAGTCCTCGCTTTGCGGAGCTGCGCCTTGGAGAGGACCTTGCTCCTGTCCGAAGGCGGGGAGGGAGAGCAGCGATGCCGCACACAGGAACAGAAACACCGAAGAGGCGCCGTCGCGAACCCTTTTTGCGTGTGTGAGAACCGCCGGCAGCACTTTCGCTAAACCTCCGCGTTGCTTCCTTCAATTTATCAGATATAGGAACTTCGGTGTGAAGCAAAGGGTTGCTTGCGGTGGTGCGGCTGGGCGGAACGAACGAGCTACTCTTATGGAACTTCCGCCGAATTACCCACGAGCGGATTAACGGGCAAAGAACGGGTCTCGGGTTAAAATGATTGTCTCAGCGAATTTGCAGGCTTGATGGCGGATTCTTTTTGCGGGGATGAGGCTGTGGCGACCCAGGTAGAGACTTTTGCGGCGGCTGGCGAGAAGACTGCGTTCAAGGTGCTGGCGGCGATCAGCTTGTGCCACCTGATGAACGATATGCTTTCGTCGGTGCTGCCGGCTACCTATCCGCTGTTCAAGGCTTGGTTTCACCTGAATTTCACGCAGATCGGGCTGATCACGCTGACTTATCAGTTCACGGCTTCGCTTCTTCAACCCTTGATTGGAATGCTGACTGACCGGCGGCCGCGGCCGTATTCGCTGAGCGTGGGGATGGCGCTCTCGCTCGCGGGGCTATTGATGCTGGCTGCGGCGCATGCATTCGCGATGCTGGTGGCCGGGGCGGCGGTCATGGGCGTCGGGTCGGCGGTATTTCATCCGGAGTCGTCGCGCGTGGCGCGGATGGCGTCGGGGGGGCAGCATGGCACGGCCCAGGCGCTGTTTCAGGTGGGAGGCAACGCAGGGCTCGCCTTTGGCCCGCTGCTGGTGGCGCTGATTGTGATGCCGCGCGGGCAGGCGAGCATCGCATGGTTCGGGCTCGCGGCGCTGATCGGGATCGTGCTTTTGGTGGGCGTGGGCGGGTGGGCCAAGAGGCAGGCTGCGAAGATTCGCAAGCTCCGGGCGTCAGACGGGGAACATCATGCCGCGCTTCCGACGAAGCGGGTGGTGCTCTCTATCGGAGTGCTGATGGCGCTGCTTTTTTCCAAGTATTTTTATCTGGCCAGTTTGACGAGCTATTACACCTTTTATCTGATCAGCAAGTTTCATTTGTCCGTGCGGACGTCGCAGATTTATTTGTTCGTTTTCCTGGGCGCTGTGGCGATGGGCACGATTATTGGGGGCCCCATTGGAGACCGGATCGGGCGCAAATATGTGATCTGGTGCTCGATTCTTGGAGTGCTGCCCTTTACGCTGATCCTGCCTTACGCCAATTTATTCTGGACGGGCATTTTGAGCGTGGTGATCGGGCTGGTGCTGGCGTCGGCGTTCTCGGCGATTGTGGTGTATGCGCAGGAACTGGTGCCGGGGCGGGTGGGGATGATCTCGGGGCTGTGTTACGGATTTGCTTTCGGAGTTGCGGGGCTGGGCGCGGCGATGCTGGGTGAACTGGCGGACGCTACGAGTATCAGCCACGTGTATCACGTGTGCTCGTTCCTGCCCGCTATTGGAATCCTGGCGGGATTTCTGCCGAATATCGAAGGCGTGAAGCGCCGGCCTGCGTCCGAGGCGGTCGCTTGAAATGACTGCTTGAATCAACTTATTGAAACAGGCGGCTTGCGATTTACAAGTGCCACGCGCCGAGGCTGTAAAGAAGAAGCGCGAGCACGATGAGAGTGATTACCACGTAGGTCCAATCCCGCTCGTGCGCGAATGCGAAGACGGTGAAAATCACGCGGGCTACGGGTGTGGCGATTAGGAGCAGGATGCCCAGTTGTATGATGCCTCGCGGATGAAGCTCGAGGGCACCGCGGAGAATCGCCAGGACGTGGCTTAGATCGCCGGGTTCGCCGAGAAAGATTCCGTAATGCGCGGGTGACGAACCATAGCGCGCGAGGTAGAAGACTCCTCCAATCAAAACCACCGCGGCCGCGAGGATGACGCCTGTCCGCAAAAGCGTGCCGATGATTTCTTCCACGCGCTTGTCTTCCGCGCGCAAGTCTCTCCCCTGACGATTTGGCATGGCGCTATCGGGGGCGTTCAATGCGAGAACCTCCCGCTCAATCCATTCACGATCATCTCTACGGCGAGGGCCGCGATCACGAAACTGAACACCGTTCGTAGCATCGGGACCTGGGCCTTGGCGAGAACGAAGGTGCCGGCGAGCGATCCCAGCAGAACACCCAGCATTACGGGCATGGCCAGGCCGGGATCGATGTAGCCGCGGTTCAGGTAGACGCCCGCGCTGGCGGCCGCGGTGACGCCGATCATGAAGTTGCTCGTGGTGGTGGAGACTTTGAAGGGGAGATGCATGGCGCGGTCCATCGCGAGGACTTTTACGGCGCCGGAGCCGATTCCCAGAATGCCGGAGAGCACTCCGGCGATATACATGATGCCGAATCCGAGCGGCACTCCCTGCACGTGATATTCCTTGAAGCCGTCCGGGGTGGGATAGGAGCTGTCCATGCGGAGAAGCGCTGCGTAACGCCCGGTTTTTTCGGCGTGGAGTTCTTTTGTGGGCGGGCGGTAGGAGATGTAGGCGGAGTAGAGCAGCACGAGGCCGAAGATAATCGCGATCACGCCCAGCGGCAGGTGAACCGCGACCAGTGCGCCGGTGATCGCGCCGATGGTGGTGGCGATTTCCAGGAACATGCCCACGCGAATGTTGGAGTATCCCTCGCGCACGTAGGCGGCGGCAGCACCGGAGGACGTGGCGATGACCGAAACGAGCGAGGCGCCGATGGCGTAGCGAATATCGACGTGGAACGCCAGGGTGAGCAGCGGCACAATCACGACCCCGCCTCCCAGCCCCGTGAGCGAGCCGAGAAAGCCCGCGGCGAGGGATCCGAGGCAGACGAATAAAGTGAGCTCGGCCGTGTTCATGTTTGAACGATCCTGGGGCCGAGGTCATTCCGAAGAAGCCGGTCGATTAGTTCCTCAACGCCTTTGCCGTTTTCCTGTCGCGTGACCCAATCGGCTTCCTCTTTCAGGGAAGGCACGGCGTTCGCGACGGCAACGCCTAAGCCGCAGGCATGAAGCAAGGAATGATCGTTCTCGCCGTCGCCGACGCCGACAGTTCGATCCGGCGGGACACCAAGTTCGGAAAGAGCAGCCAGCAGGCCGGTGCTTTTGTTCAGGCCGGACGGCAGTATCATCACCGAGCCTTTGTTGTAGATGACGTGCAGCTCGAGACCCAGCTCCTTGATGACCTGCAGGACGGCTACATCGTATGGCTCGACGGTGGCGACAATTACATGGCCGACGGTGAACGGCACGCCGCGACGACGGAGTGCTTCGAGGAAGGCAGGAAGCGGAGGCTCGCCGAGAATCTTCGTTTCGCGGCTCGCGGGCGAATACAGGACGGCGCCGTTATCGGCGACGATGCGGTCGCAAATGGCGTGGTCCGGAAATACCTGCATTAAATCGTCAAGCTGGCGCCCGGTGACGAGGATCGGTTTGCGGCCGGAAGCCTTGAGACGCTGCAGGGCGGCCAGCGTGGTGGGTGAAACGACTCCTTCGTCAGCCAGCGTGCCGTCGTAGTCGCAAGCGAGGGCGAAGTAGCGCATGGCGGTCGAAGGCTCCTGGGCGGCGGAAGTGGGGCGCGCCGAATTCATAGCTTAGTTGGTTTTGCGCCGCGGAGAAATCCCCAATGGCCTGTATTTTCCGGCGTGCGCAAGTTTCGCGACGGCTGAGGTCAGAGTCCGCGGCTGAGAATGCCGACGATGGCTCCGCCGAGGACGAGCCACGCGGAGTTCACGCGAAAGCGGAGGAGCGCTACCAGGGAGACGACTGCGAGCACGGCTGTCTCGATGTTGATGATGGAAGCGCGGGCTAGTTGCCAGGAAACGACTGCCATGAGGGCAAGCGATGCCACATTCACGCCGTCGAGAAAGGCACCTGCGATTTTTGATTTGCGGATTCCGAAAACGAGAGGGCCGCTGATGGCCACCAGCACGAAAGCGGGCAGAAAGATACCCACTGTGGCTACCGTGGCGCCTTTCATTCCGCCGAGCAGGTAGCCGATAAAAGTGGCGGTGGTGAAAACCGGGCCGGGCGTTACCTGGCCGACGGCGACAGCGTCGATCAGCTGACTGTCGGTGAGCCAGCCTCGATGAACGACTAAATCGGCGCGAAGGAAGGCCAGGAGCACGTAGCCGCTGCCAAAAACCACGGCGCCGATCTTCAGAAAAACTAGGAACAGGGAACTGAGGGTGACGGGTGTGGCGATCGATGCTGCTACTGCCGCCAACCAGGCGCGAGGCGCTTGCATGAACCTGGCGAGAGCTAGACGAGGCGCGAGCGGAGGAGCGAGGCTCGTGATGCCGGCGCGGTGGAAATCGACTTTTGTCAGCGTCATGGCGAGGCCTGCGATGAGCAGCAACAGCAGGGGATGCAAACCCACATAGGCTAGAACTGTCGCGATCAAACCTACGGCCGCGAGCAGTTTTGTTTTCACGGCGGTGCGGCTGAGTCCCCAGAGCGCCTGGAGGATTACGGCTATAACGACCGGTTTTACGCCATACAGCAGAGCGGAGATTGCCGGCAAGTGTCCGAAATGGACGTACGCCCACGCAAACGCGGAGACCATGGCGAAGGCGGGAAGGATGAAGCAGGTGCCTGCGACGAGCAGTCCGGCGAATCCGGCGCGCTGGTAACCGATATGGATGGCCAGCTCGCTGGAGCTGGGGCCGGGGATCAGATTGCTTGCGCCGAGCAGGTCGAGAAATTTCTCGCGGGAAAGCCAGCCGCGGCGCCGCACCAGTTCGTCTTCCATGATGGCGATATGAGCGGCAGGTCCTCCGAAGGCAGTGAGGCCGAGCCGCAGGAAGAATGCGGCGAGTTCACGGAGCGAACCGTTCGCTGCGGAGCGGTCACCCGGTGGGACGGATGGGGCTGCGGAGGCGTCAGACACCGGCACTTTTTCCTCCTCGTATTTGTCGGGGTCGGGCGCGGGAATTATAACCGGCTCAGGGCGTGAATTTCTGATCGCTGAACTGGGCGTCGGTGGGAACCTGGATTTGAACGAAGGGATGATTGGCCGCTTTGTGGCAATTCGAGCAAGAGGACGAGAGGCCCTTATAGGCGTCCACGAACGCTTTCTTGTCTTTTTTGCCGATGGCGTCCTGAACTTTCTGGAGGCTTTCCTTGGTCAGCGCCGGAACGAGGCTCGCGACAGGGGTACCCTTGAAAGTGGGATTGAACTTTACGGCGTCCTCGAGACCCTCCTGAATTTCGCCCAGCTCGTAATCGGCCAGGGGCCAGTTCGATTTGCTTCCGGCGTAATAAAGCTTCGCGTGGTGCTGCTGGATGACGCCCATGGTTTCGCCGAGTCCCGGCTTGAGGTCGTCAATGGCCGCTTTGAGCTGGACGATCTGGGCTTGGAGAGCCGCGGTGGAGTTTGCGTCCGAGGCCTGTTGTTGCGCGCAGCCTGCCAGAAAAATGAGTGCGATTCCCAGGATGATTTTATTCATGAGGAGTGCTCCTTCGGTGGCGCGTTCCGCCGGCGAAGGCGGAGTATACACCATGATTTTCGGGGTGGGGCGATGGGCTTAATGGAAATCATGGGAAGGGGCGGCGGCGCGGGTGAGGGTGAGCGGTTGGATGCGATGGGCTTTTACGGAGATGACGTTGTCCTGATTTTGCAGCGTGCCGTCGATGAGAAGAAATTGCTGGTTCACGACGACCACGCGGTTCCGGGTGAAAAGCTGCGGGGTGATGATGGCGTTGGCGATGCCGGTTTCGTCTTCGATGCTGAGGAACACGAAGCCTTTGGCGGTGCCGGGGCGCTGGCGGGCGATCACGCTGCCAGCGATGCGGACGGGGGCGCCGTCGGGAAGGGCGCGGAGTTCGATGGCGGAGCGGACGCCTTGGCGCTTGAGTGTGGCGCGATGATGAGCCATGGGATGAAGGCCGACGGTGAGCCCGGTGCCGCGAAAGTCGGCTAGGAGGCGCTCTTCGGGCGTCATCGGAGAGAGAGGGGAAGGCATAGAAGCCAATGCAGATCCTTCGCTGCGCTCAGGATGACAGGAGGATGGAGTGGGCTCGGGAATTCGTTGGTGATGCGCGGGGGATTCAAGCAGAGGGCCCACGGAACGGGAGGCGCGCTCGACTTGCCAGAGGGCGCTGCGGCGATGGCCACGCTGGCCGGAGATTGCATTCAGCGCTCCGATTTCCGCCAGGGCTGTGAGCTGCGATTTCTGGATGGCGGGGATGCGGAATTTCAGGTCGTCGATGGAAGCGAAGGGGCGGGTGGCGCGTTCGCGAACGATTTCGGAGGCGATTTCGGCGCGCAGGCCTTTTACGAAGTTCAGGCCGAGGCGGACGGCAAAGCCGCGACTGGCAGAGTTTTCTGATTCGCTCACCTCTTGGGTGTCAATCAAGAGAGATTCATCGCTCGAAAGGCGAGCGATGGAGAACCGTTCTTCGCTTCGCTCAGAATGACGATCAAAAGACTCTGTGATGCGTTCGAGGGTGCATTTCCAGTTGGAGGCGGCTATGTCGATGGGCTTCACTTTGAGGCCGTGGCGCTGCGCGTCTTTTACCAGGGTGGCGGGATTGTAGAAGCCCATGGGCTGGTTGTTGAGGATGGCGGCGGTGAAGGCGGGCAGGTAATGGCATTTCAAATAGGCGCTGGCGTAGGCGATCAGGGCAAAACTGGCGGCGTGCGATTCGGGGAAGCCGTAGAGAGCGAAGGAGGTGATGGAGAGGACGATTTTGTCCTGGCTGGCGGAGGCGATGCCCTGCTTGTTCATGCCGGCGCGGAGCTTTTTTTCTATGTCTTTCATGCGCGCTTCGGAGCGCTTGAAGCCGAAGGCGCGGCGCAATTCCTCGGCTTCGCCTCCCGTGAATCCAGCGGCGATCATGGCCATGCGCAGCAACTGCTCCTGAAATAGCGGCACGCCCAGGGTGCGCGCGAGCACCGGATCGAGCGACGGGTGAAGGCTGTCCGGAGCTTCGCGGCCCTGGCGGCGTTTTAAATAAGGATGGACCATTTTGCCGACGATCGGGCCGGGACGGATGATGCCGACCTGCACCACGATGTCGTAGAAGCAGGTGGGATGCATGCGCG
>CAZRKW010000067.1:12502-17458 GCA_964600355.1 uncultured Acidobacteriaceae bacterium | reverse complement strand
GGGGGATGCACCCTTCCAGCTCGCCCTGGTAGTAGAAGCGCATGCCGGGAACCGTTCCCATCAGCGCGGCCGCCGAGGGCAGCCGCTGCGTGCCGAACACGTCGGCGCTTCGCGGCTCGTCGTGATTCTCCAGGAAGCGTGTGTAATGGCTCTGCAGTTCCACGGGAGCCGAGAGGCGGTTGCGCACCTCCTCGACCCGGATATCGCGCACTGCGTCGTAAAAATCCTTGTCGTAGACGAACGAGAAGCCGAGATCGAGCAGGCGCTGCCCCGTGCCCCAGTACGCCTCGGCCAGCAGAATCAGCTGCGGGGCGGTTGCGTGCGCGTCGGTCCAGAACTCGGTTGCGGGGGGCGGTGTATTCCCGAGGAAGCGGCCCCAGATGCCGCCGAAAATGTCGCGCAGGTGCAGCATGGCCATGTCGCAGCGAACGCCGTCGCAATGGCCGGCGATGGTGCGGAGGTCCGCGAGTTGCGCGGCGCGCATCTGCGGGCTGAAATGATTCAGCTGCGCCACGTCATTCCACGGAGGGAAATAAGGGTCCTTCCCGAGCGCGATGAAAAAGATTCCTTTCGGAGCTTCCACGAGGCGGAAGCTCCCGGGGTCGCGCTCGAAATCCTGTTTCGTGCCCTGCACGTAGTATTCCGGATGCTCGCGCACCCACGGATGATCGAGAGCCGTGTGATTCCCGACGAAATCGAGAAATAGCGCGATACCGCGGTCGCGCAGCTTCCGCCGCGCGCGATCGAGGCCCTCCCAGCCGCCCATGCGCGCGTCCGGTACGTAGCCCGCGACGGCGTATGGCGAGCCGATCACGTCGTCGAGCTGCCATCCAGGCAGCGCCATGTCGTAGCGCTGGAAGTTCGCGGGATTTTCCAGCGTAAGCCGCCGCGACTCGGGGCTCCGCTGCCACACCCCCATGAGCCACACCACGTCGAACCCGCGCTTGGCCAGCGCATCCCACTCCGCGTCCGGCACGTCGCCGAGCTTGACCGTGCGGCCGAGCGTCGCCGAAAGCTGTTCGAGCCAAACCCACGTGTTGATTTCGTAGAGGTGCGGATGGGGACGCAGCGTGACGGGCGAAGCAGAAGCCGGGGCGAGTGCCATCAGCTCCGAGCGTAGTCGGAGCCGCAGTTGCGTGTCAACGCCAGCTGGAAAATGATAGTGTGTACTAATTTCGAATGACTATCGGATAAGGAATTATGAGCAAGCGTAAACACAGGCATTTTGCCGAGCAACTCGCTAAACAGGAAGGCGGGCACCCTACTCCGAGCGAAAGTCATGAAACGGCGGAGGAGTGTCAAAGGGAGGTTAGCGCAGATCGAGCCAACAAATCTATTCCTGCCCAAAGGCCATTTCGTATCCGAACTTGGGCGTGGGTCAGGGACCGAAGTAGTTTCACAGATTGGTGCCTGGTCATTTTCACTGGCGTGCTTGCTGGGGCCGCCATTTATCAATTCATTCTGTTAGGGGGGCAGCTTGACACCATGCGGAAAGACCAGCGCCCGTGGCTCGACCTTACATTCAAATCTAATAGCGACGTCCTGCAAGTGGGTATTCCCATCACGGCCTCGGCGCATGTGGTCAATGAGGGCAAGACGCCTGCAAGGTCTGTTAGCGCCGATATCGTGATCGAAATGGTAAAAAACGGTGAAGAACCGCGATTGAATTTCCCTTTGCCCCATTCTCGCTTTACGACGGGTGTCCTTTTTCCTAATCAGCCTATGGACTCGCCTGTTTTCATGAGGGTGCGTACGGCAAGCGACGGGGTATCAGCTGAAACCGATCCAGTAACCCAAGCGGAGCTTGATGATTTTAACCAAGGGAATTCCTTCATTGTTGTCTACGGCATGGTTTCCTACGAAGACTTTTTCCACGTTTCTCATTGGACCAAGATGTGCGGTTTCTTTCCCAAGCTGGGTTCCACCAAGGGGGCTAGCGCCAAAAAATGTACTGATTTCGGCAATATAGATGGCAATTAGCTAAGATATATCCAACCGAATAGTGATTTAGTGCTCCAGCAAGGATTCAAGCTTCTGACGCTTCTTCCAGAATCCCGCCCAGAGATCGCCCACCTTTTTGATGCGTTCCGGCATCAACTTCAGGTTCCACTTTTCTGGCTGAAGATCGCGAGTCAGTTCCGCGGGCTTCACGGGCGCCGATACCGGCCCGTGCGGGAACGCGCGAATCGAATAGACGCTCGCTAGCGACTGCCCGCGCGAGTTCTGGTGCGCGTCCATGTAAATCATGCCATTCGGCCGCTTCGCTACGTTGCGCTCGAATGTGATCAGCCGCGGATGCTCTTTATCGACCATCGCCGCCACGGCGCTCACGAACATCCGCGCCTGCTCGAAGGTGTAGCGAGGCTCTACCGGCAGAAAGATGTGCAGCCCCGTTGCGCCGGACGTTTTTGTGAACGCCGTCATGCCCAGCTTTTCGAGCGCGTCGAGCAGCAGTCGCCCCATTTTCGTCACCGTCGCGAAAGGAGTTTCGGGAGTCGGGTCCAGATCGAAGAAAATGTAATCCGGATGCTCCTGGTTGTCGTAACGGCTCGACCACGGGTTGTGGTCGATGCAGCCGAGATTGGTCAGATAGAGCAGCGTCGCGCGGTCATTCGCAATCATGTAATGAATGGGCTTGTTCTTGTCTTCGGAGCGGATCGTGGCCGTCTTCACCCAGTCCGGCGTGTCTTTCGCGGCGTCCTTCTGAAAAAATGCCTTTTCGTCGATCCCGTTGGGATAGCGGCGCAGCACTAGCGGCCGGTCCTTTAAAAAAGGAAGGATCAGCGGTGCCACGTGAAAATAGTGGGCCAGCACATCTCTCTTGGTGTAGCCGTCCGCGGGGAAATAAGTTTTGTTGAGATTGGTGAGGCGCAGCCGCCGCCCGTCCACGGAGGCAATCACGTTGGTTGCGGACCCGTGCGCCAATTCCTCCGCGATCGCCGCGTCGGACGCGAGTTCCGGCTCGAGGGGCGCTCTGGCACTCGGACGCGCGGCAGTCTTTAGCGGCGCTCCTGTGTTCGGTTTCGCGTTCGCCTTTTTCGTTCGCTTCACGGCAGGCTGCCTTTCTGACTCCACCGGGGCTTCCGCCTTCGGCTTGGTTTCGGTCTCGGGCGTGTAGCTCGGCGGATGCGCCTCCGCCGCAAATGTGCAGGCCTTCGGATCGCGACCATCCTCTAGGCCCAGGAAACGCGGCGCACGCAAATGGCGGTCCTGCGTCCACTCCGAGAACTTCACCCGCGCCACAAGCTCCGGCTTCACCCAGAACGCTTGCTCGCGGGTCGATGGCTTCTCTGCAAACGGACACTCGCTCGTTTTCAGCTTCTGCAGCTTGGTCCAGATCATTCGCTGCGTTTCAACCGAAAAGCCGGTGCCGACGCCGCCGATGAATCCAAGCTTGCCTTCGTCGTAGAGTCCCGCCAGAAGCGCCCCAAAATGCTCGCGAGCCCCGCGCGGGCTGGTCCAGCCTCCAACCACCGCATCGATATCCTTCGCGAGCTTGATCTTCACCCACGCCGAACTCCTTCCCTCGGGATAGGCGCTGTCGATTCTCTTCGCGATCAGCCCTTCCAGTTGCTGCGCCACCGCCAGCTGGTAAAGCTCCTCGCCCTTTTCGATGACGTGGTCGGAATAGCGGATCCGGGCATCTTCATGCAGCACCCGCCGTAGAAACTCTTTCCTTGCGAGCAACGGCACTTTCGTCAGGTCGTACCCGTCTGCATAGAGAATGTCGAACAAGTACAGCACTGCCGGGGCGCTTGCCAAAAGCTGCGCCGAGGGCCTTTGCACCGAGAACCGCGACTGCAGGCGCTGGAAGTCGCTTTTTCCCGCGTCGTCGAGAACCACGATTTCCCCATCCAGCCAGGCCTCCCGCAAGCCCACATGACCGGCTAGGCCGGACACCTCAGGATACTCGTTGGTCATTTCCCGATTGGAGCGCGACCAGAGCCGCGTCTTTCCGTCTTTCACCTGGGCGAGGGTTCGCACCCCATCCCATTTGATCTCGAAGAGCCATTCCGGCCCCGAGAACGCGTGGTCTCCCAGCATCGCCAGCGCTGGACGAACCTGCTCGGGCATTGCCTCCTTCCGCGCCCCAGCCGGGATCTCCGGGCGATGAGCCCTGCCGACGCTAACCCCTTTATCCCCAGCGTCAGTCTGCCGTCCAGGGGACCGTAGCTTCCGCTCCGACATTCCGCCGATGGTCTCCGCAGGGGCCTTAGTTCCGGAGGTAGTGTCGGCTTCGTCCAAGCTCCAGTCCGCCCGCGCGAACTCGTCCTTGTGCTTGATCAGCAGCCATTCCTTCTTGCCCCCCGCAGCATCCCGGCTCCGTATCCGCACCAGCACAAAGCTGCCCTGTAACCGCCGCCCGAATAGCTTGAATTTCAGCTCACCCCGCTCAATCTGCTCCGCAGCCGAAAGCGGTCCCTCTGGCTCGAAGGTGCCCTCGTCCCAGATGCTCACCTGCCCCGCTCCGTAGTGGCCTGCGGGGATCGTGCCTTCAAACTTGCCGTATTCGAGCGGGTGATCCTCGGTCTGGATGGCCAGCCGCTTGTCGGCGGGATTGAGCGACGGGCCCTTGGGCACCGCCCAGGACGCCAGCACTCCCTTCACCTCGAGCCGGAAGTCGTAATGCAGCCGCCGGGCATGGTGTTCCTGCACCACGAAGCGATTTCCACTGCCCTTTTGAGTCTTTCCCCGGGGTTCCGGCGTCGAATGGAACTGCCGCATCCGGCGGTATTCGTTGAGAGGAGCCACGGGCCGATTATAGAGCCGGGCGCCGCGAGATGAACCGGTGAGTTGACGAGTAAATCACGCTACAACTTTTTATTCATGCTCGTAGGGGAATAACTGGATATCGTATCTGTCTCTTCGGGCCGTACACTTCTCGCCCGATGCAGGGGGTAAAAGCGGTATGGCAGCGGCAGCGTGGAAAGGGTCGATTTCTTTCGGGCTCGTGAC
>CAZRKW010000067.1:10430-12402 GCA_964600355.1 uncultured Acidobacteriaceae bacterium | reverse complement strand
AAAGCGGTATGGCAGCGGCAGCGTGGAAAGGGTCGATTTCTTTCGGGCTCGTGACGATCCCGATTCGGCTGTACCCTGCCGCCCGGTCGGTGCGGATCAACCTTCACCAACTCCATAGCGTCTGCAAGACCCGCCTGCGCCAGCCGCTGTTCTGCCCGCACTGCAACCGGATCGTCGAGCGCTCGGAGGTGGTGAAGGGTTACGAACAAGAGGATGGCTCCTACGTGGTCGTCGATCCCGAAGAAATCAAGAAGATCGCGCCCGCTTCGAGCCGGGCCATGGACATCCTGAGCTTCGTAAAGGCCTCGGAGGTCGATCCGCTGTTTTTCGACTCCTCCTACTTCGTCGTGCCGGAAGCCGAGGGGCGCAAGGCGTACCAGCCCCTGCTGAAAGTTCTGGAAGATTCCGGGCGCGTGGCTATTGCAAAAATTGCGATGCACCAGCGAGAATACACAGCCTTCATACGTCCTTACGATCACGGCATGGCGCTCCACAC
The DNA here is from genome assembly GCA_964600355.1 of uncultured Acidobacteriaceae bacterium. Lineage (GTDB taxonomy): Bacteria > Acidobacteriota > Terriglobia > Acidiferrales > UBA7541 > Palsa-295. The sequence continues at coordinate 11,906 of CAZRKW010000067.1, read as the reverse complement.
CATGTATTTCGCCAACGAGATCCGCGAGGCTCCCGGCTACGGAAAGACGGAAGACATCAAGCTCCGGCCCCAGGAAGTAAAACTGGCCGAGCAGCTCGTGAGTACCCTCTCCGAGGAATTTCATATCGAGAAGTACCACGATGAGTTTCAGGAACGTCTAAAGAAGCTGATCGAGTCGAAGAGCAAGGGCAGGGAAGTCGCAGCCGCGCCGCAGCCGCGTCGCGCCCCGGTGATCGACATGATGGCGGCCTTGAAGAAGAGTCTCGAGAAGTCCGGCGCCGGTGCGAAAAGGCCGGCCCGGTCCAAGCCCGCGGCGGCGAATCACCGTCGCGCGGCCAGTTGATTGTCTTGGATACGTAACAAGCTTTTTACCGGGTTTTTACAGGCCGCCTTGCACCTGAGAGGGCCGGGAGAGCATCTTAACGGAAAGAATGAGGTACCCAGAAAATGTCCACACAATCAAAAGGCCGCAATAAAAAATACGAAGCCGTTGAGAAATCACTCATCGCCCAGCGCGATGAGCTCAGCGCTCGCATCAACAGCCGTCTCGGCGATGTGTACATTGACCGCGAACCGGACGACGAAGCGGCCCTCGCCAGCGATTCCGCCAGTAAGGACATGGCGGTAGCCACCCTCGAGCGCGAACGCCGCACCCTCGAGCAGATCGAAGCCGCTCTTGCGCGCATCAAAAAGGGCGAGTACGGAATCTGCGCGTCGTGCGAAGAACCCATTCCGGACGCGCGCCTCAAGGCCCTTCCGTGGGCGCGGGTCTGCGTGCGTTGCGCCGAGCGCGCCTCGCGCGGAAACGGCCTCGCAGCCGACTAGTACAGCACTATTCTTAAAATGAAAAGCGGCACCGGGGATGCCTGTTCCCCGGCGCCGCTTTTTCGTCAGAGATGTGAAGCGGCCGATGCTCCCGTTTTTAATGGTGCGCTTTCGCAGCCTTTACCTGATCGGACAACCCCTTCACAAACGCGTCCGCCTGCTTTTCCGCTTCCTCGCGGGCGTACCCGTAGCGCTCCTGCAGCCGGCCGACCAGCTGCTCGCGCTTGCCCGCGATCACTTCCAGGTCGTCATCGGTAAATTTTCCCCACTTTTCGCGGAATGTTCCCTTGGTCTGCTTCCACTTTCCTTCCACTTGATCCCAGTTCATGGTGTCCTCCCCTTGTTGAACCTTTGTTCATTTGCCGGAGTCGATGTCCTGCGTTGTTAGGAGACCACTCCGCCGGACCTTTGCAAATACAGGGAAATCCGCACAGTTTCTCTGTTGCCGGGAAACCATGAACTCCGGGGGATACCCTCCGCCGACACCCGGTGCTAATGGGCAGGTAACCGCCGGGGAGCCTCCGGTCACCTGGGGCTTGTTTGCAGCTTGGTCTTAGTCCTAGAATCAGTGTACGAAGTGCTTTCGACCGGAGGCAGCCTTTGCAACTCGACGACCGTATGAAGCAGTTGCTGCGGGAGCTGGGACACGCG
>CAZRKW010000067.1:0-10330 GCA_964600355.1 uncultured Acidobacteriaceae bacterium | reverse complement strand
GCCTTTGCAACTCGACGACCGTATGAAGCAGTTGCTGCGGGAGCTGGGACACGCGATCAACGATACCGTGTCGGAATCCGAACGCATCGCCGAGGCGATCTCCAGCGTGCGCGCCGCCGGTTTTGACATCGTGCTCAAGCTCGATGCCACCATCGGGCTCGCTCGCCGCACCTCAGCGGATGCCAAGATGACCTCGCAGGACCGCCGCTTTCTTGAATCGCTGCACATCCGCGTCGACGAGGAAATCCTCGAGGAAGAGGAAGCCGACACCAAGATTGAAATTACTCCGCAGGACATCAAGTTTCTCAAGTCGCTGAAAATCTCCTTCGATGAAGACATCTAGGCTTCAAACGTACAAGGCTGTGTGCCTCGGGATCCTCGCGCTGGCCGCCGCATCGGTGGCGCCGGCCTCGCGTGCGCAGGGAATGTCCGCGCCCATCGTCGTCAAATCCTCGGCGGCTCCCGTAAAGCCGGGCTGGCTGAAAGTCGAAGTGATCCACGCGGATTCGAACTCCATGGTTGTTCGCGAACAAGCCAACTCCATGATGGTTCACACTTTTACTTATTCGCCCGCGCTTCAGGCGGCGATACAGAAAATCGTGGATGCGGGCGGCGGCTATCAGTACGGCGACAAGATCAAAATCCTCTGCCAGCAGGGTCAGACCGTCGCGCTTCGCATCGACGGAAGGCCCTCCAAGTAAGACCAGCCGTTCGCAACATGAACGTTCCCCGCAGGCTCCGCCGCTTCCAGAATCCTTGCCTGTACTAAATGCTGCTGCTAAACTATCGCCGCAAGAGCGGGGTACACACTCCTGCCACAATTCCTTGAGAAGGTTTAGAGGGTTTATTCATGTCTGGACACTCGAAATGGGCCACAATCAAACACAAGAAGGCGGCGACGGACGCACGCCGCGGAAAAATCTTCACCAAGCTCATTCGAGAATTGACCATCGCCACCCGCGTCGGCGGAGCTGATCCCGACACCAATCCCCGGCTGCGCACAGCCATCCTCACCGCTAAGGGCGAAAATATGCCCAACGACAACATCGAGCGAGCCATCCAGCGCGGCAGCGGCACGCTCGAAGGCGAGACGCTCGACGAAGTCACTTTCGAGGGCTATGGCCCCGGCGGCGTAGGCGTTCTCGTGCAGGTAGTCACCAACAACCGCAACCGTATCGTCAGCGAAATTCGCCACATGTTCTCGAAGAACGGCGGCAACATGGCGGAGACCGGCGCGGTCGGCTGGATGTTCCACCGCAAGGGCGATATCGTCGTCCCCAAGGAGCTCGCGGACGAAGATAAGATGATGGGCATCGTCCTCGACGCCGGTGCCGACGATCTCCGCGACGACGGCTCCGCCTGGGAAGCGATCACTCCGCCCGAGCTGATGGAAAAGGTACGCGAGTCTCTCGTCGCCGCCGGCATCACTCCTGCTTCTGCCGAAGTGGCCTGGATCCCGCAGAACTACGTAAAGCTCAGCGGCCCGCAGGCCCAGCAGATGCTTCGCATGGTGGAAGCGCTCGAAGATCACGACGACGTGCAGCACGTCTACGCCAACTTCGACATCGACGAAAAGGAAATCCAGGCCGCGGTCGCCAGTTAACGTGTGCATTTGGCTTGCGGTCCCCACCCTTGATGTTTTTTCAAGGGGGGGACTGCGACGTCCGCAGACTGTGAATCCGCCTCGCACTCTCTAGTTTCGTTTCCACGCCGTCCGCCAGAAAAAACACTACCGCCGCCCGAGCGCCCCCACGTACACTTGTGCCGCCAGCATGTCCCTGAATGTCCCAATCCGTTCCGCTGTTACCCGGCAACGTTTCCGTGTTCTCGGCGTCGACCCCGCTGTCGCGGGCGCCACCGGCTACGGCATCGTTGAGTTCGAAGGCTCGGGCTCGCGACTGCTGCGTTTCGGTGCTTTGAAACTGCCACAGCGCGCCACGTTTGCCGCGCGCCTGCGGGAGATTCATGAGCTGATTTCGGCCCTGGTGGAGGAGTTCGCGCCGGACGCCGTCGCCGTGGAATCCGTGTTCGCCGCGCTCAACGTGAAGACCGCGCTGCGCCTCGCGGAAATGCGCGGCGTGGTACTGCTTGCCGCGGCCCAGGCGCAGATTCCGGCGCACAGCTACTCCCCGCGCGAAATCAAATCCAGCGTTTCGGGCTTCGGCGGCGCTTCCAAGCAGCAGATGCAGCAGATGGTAAGTTCCTTGCTCGGCTTGAAAGAGTTTCCCGAGCCTTTCGACGCTTCCGACGCGCTGGCCGTGGCGCTCTGCCACGCGTATGTGTCGAGGGCCCGCGAACGCATCGCCGCAGCCACCTCGAAACGCCCGCCATTGCTCACGGAAAATAGTCTGTCGCGAGCCGTACGCGTGCGCGTTCCCTGAACCACTCCTATGCATCGAAGATTGCAAGACAGCCCATGGAGCGCACGTTGATTCCGCTCAGAAGCCGCGTTGCTCTCCTTGCCCCCGCGTCCCTGACGGTGGTGCTTTTGAGCCTGTCTGTTTTACTGGCGCCGCGCGTCGCGGGGAAATCGCATCCGCCGGGTGAAGCGACCATCACGTTCCGGAAAATTTTCAAGTCGAGCTACCCGGAATTTGTCGAGATCAAAATCAGCCAGAGCGGCTCGGGAACTTTCGACATTCGGCAGCTTGACGATGACGCCAGCCCGCAGCCCTTCGAGGTCGGCGCGCCGCTCGTGCAGAAAATTTTCGATCTTGCCGATAAACTGCACGACTTCCAGGGCGTGGATCTCGAAGTCCACCGTCGCCTCGCCAACCTGGGCGACAAGACCTTCCGTTACGAGAAGGGCGGCGAGACGCATGAAACGACTTTCAATTACACCCTCGACATGACCGCCAGCCAGTTGCTCGCCATCTTCGAAAGCCTCACCCGCCAGGAAACCGATCTCGCCGACCTTCAGCGCGCCATGCGCTATGACCGCCTCGGCGTGAACGACGTCGTGCTTCAAATTCAGGCAGACTACGACAACAAGCAGCTTCCCGAACCCGACCGCTTTCTCGCTCTTCTCGACCAGCTCGCCGCGGACCAGAAATTCATCGACATCGCCCGCGACCGCGCCCGTACCCTGGCCGGCCGCATCCGTACCTCGCATTGACGCTTCCACTCCGTTGTTTCGTTTCTCGGTTCCTTTGCCCTTCCGCTTACATCATTATCTTTATGGAACTTGTCACGAAGCGCTGTTTGAACTGCATCCATCCATTTGCAACTTTGGAAGCATCTGAGGGTTAGAGTTAAATAAACGCCGTGGCGGAGTTTCGGAACTTTTATCTCTTATAGAGGGAAATAATACACATGCGACCCAAGTATCTTATTTTCGCCCTTATCGTAATTGTTCTTGCTCTTCTTCCGTTTCTTTCCGCCCGAGTTTCGGGTCAAACCGGCACCGTGCCGTCCCGAATCAGCTCAGCGGTGGACAACACCAAACTCACGATGCTGCGCGGCAATACCCACCCGATGGCCCGCGCGGAATTTGACCGCGGCGCCGCGCCCGCCAGCCTTGCGATGGACCACATGCTGCTCGTGTTGACGCGCAGCCCTCAGCAGGAGGCGGCGCTGGAGAGTCTGCTCGCGCAACAGCAGGACCGCTCCTCGCCCAACTACCACAAGTGGCTGACGCCCGAACAGTTCGGCCAGCAGTTCGGCCCCTCCGACCAGGATATCCAGACCATCACGTCATGGCTCCAGTCGAACGGCTTCCAGATTAATAACGTCGCGACGGGGCGCACCACGATCGATTTTTCCGGCACCGCCGGCGCGGTGCAGCAGGCGTTTCACACCGCGATTCACAGCTACGTCCTCGCGAATGGCGAACAGCATTGGGCCAATTCAACCGACCCGCAAATTCCCGTGGCGCTCGCTCCCGTCGTCGCCGGCGTAAACTCCATGAACAATTTCCGCAGGCGCCCGATGAGCCATTCCACCGGCGTCTTTCGCCGCACAGAGGCGGACGGGAAGGTCACGCGGATAAGCTCGCAATTCACTTACGCGCCGCCAGGTGGGGGTTGCAACTCGAATGGGAATTGCTACGCCGTTACCCCCGGCGATTTCGCCAAGATTTACAATGTGCCGTCGAGCGTCACCGGCACCGGCCAGGTGATCGCGATCGTGAGCGACAGCGACATCAACGCGACAGACGTCGCGAACTTCCGCAGCATCTTCGGTCTGGCCACGGCCAACTTCCAGCAGATCGAGACTGCGCCTGCCTCAGATCCCGGGATTCAAGCCTCGGGAGACGAAGGCGAAGCGGTTCTGGACGTCCAGTGGTCGGGCGCTGTAGCGCCCGGTGCAAAAATCGACCTCGTCGTCTCCCCGAGCACGAACACAACGTTCGGTGGCGATACATCCGCTCAATACATCATCAACAACAGCAACACCTTGGGTGCCACCATTCTCGGTTACAGCTACGGCGCGTGCGAACTCGAACTGGGAACGGCCGGCAACACTTTCTATCAGCAGCTTTGGAGCCAGGCAGCCGGCCAGGGTATTACGGTTGTTGTCGCTACGGGTGACAATGGCTCCGCCGCTTGCGAGAATCCCAACCCCAACAATCTGGTCACCGCTCAACCCGCTACCACCGGCCTGGCTGTGAATGGCATCAGTTCTACGCCCTATGACATCGCCGTCGGCGGCACCGATTTCAACGACGCGTTCAATCCCGCCACCTATTGGAGTTCGACAAATTCGGGTGCAGGAGCATCGATCATCTCCTACATCCCCGAGATCGCTTACAACGACTCCTGCACCACCCCGGTACTCGCCAGCGTCTCCGGGCTCAGCTCAGTTGCCGAAACCAACTGCAATAACGCGTCGCTAATCGACTTCGGCGGCCAGAATTTCATCGTTTCGTTCGGCGGGGGCGGCGGACCGAGCAACTGCACCACCTCGTCCACCACGGCGACGACGCTCGGGCCCGTCAGCAGCTGCGGAGGCGGCTACGCGAAGCCCACTTGGCAAACCGGACCCGGCGTCCCTGCCGACGGAAAGCGCGATACCCCCGATGTTTCTCTTTTTGCCGGCGACGGCACCGTCCAGAATTTCTACATCATCTGCCAATCGGATCAGGTTAGAAACGCGGGATGCAATCTGAATATGCCCTTTCAGGATTTCGTCGGTGTGGGCGGCACCTCGGTTTCCGCCGAGGCGTTCGCCGGCGTGGTGGCGCTGATCAACCAGAAAAATGGAGCCACCAAGGGCAGCGGGAATCTCAACCCGACTCTCTACGCGCTTGCGGCCGAGCAGAACGACGCCAATTGCAATGCCTCGGGAACGTTGGCGACCACTTGCGTTTTCAACGACGTGACCTCCGGCACCATTGCCATGCCCTGCGCCAAAGGAAGCCCCAACTGCACGGTCAACTCTTCGTCCGACACGATCGGAATACTCAGCGGATATTCCGCCGGCACCGGCTATGATCTGGCTACCGGGCTCGGTTCGATAAACATCGGCAATCTCGTCAACAACGCGGGCCCCAATTTCTACCTCTCTTCTTCATCTCCGGTGGTGACGATATCGACTCCCGGAGCGTCCGGAACCATGACGGCTACCGCCTATCCGGTGAACGGATATACCGGCACGGTGACCCTGGCCTGCTCGAATTTGCCGCCAGCCGCTACGTGCAGCTTCGGCCCAGCCAGCGTAGTGTTCACCTCGTCCACGTCGTCTACTACGGGAATACCCGTCACGGTCACGGTTAATACCACCACCGCGAGCAGGCTCATCCCCTTCGGTCGCCCGTGGAATATGCCGAACTGGGCAGCCGCCGGGATAGTTTCATTCGCCTCCGTGATCTTACTGACGCTTCTGCTCGGCGTTGGCAACCCGCGGCGCAGGCAGTTTGGCTGGAGCCTGGCAGGCTTGCTGCTCGTGTTGTCTGTCGTTACGGCGCTCGCGGCTTGCGGTGGAGGTAGCAGCACAACGACCCCGACTTCCAGCAGCTCCAACAACGGAGTCACCGGAAACTTCAGCTCGGTGCTTACCGGCACGAGTGGCTCTCTTGTCTCGAACATGACTTTTACCGTGACGGTTCAGTAGGCAGGCAGCTACCGCAGGAATAAACGGGGGAATAACTGGCTAGCGGAGGACGATTCCGGCATAGCCGACCACTTCCTCGCGGTCGCCGGTGACGTCGCCGGAAGTGGCGTAGCGAATCAGCTTTGCCTCCTGCGCTCCGAGCTTTTTCAGCGCCACGAGCATAGCGACTGTGGCGGCGTATCCGCACATGGTAATGCCTTCGGCGCGCACCGTGTCGTAGAGTCCGCGCGCGTCGAGAGCTAGAATCTTGTCGATCGCCAGCTTGTCTTTTGTCCGGGTCACCACGTCGTTCTCGTAATGATTCATGTCCGAGCTGGCGATGAGCAGCACCGGTTCCGTCTCGGCTGCTACCACCTGCGCGATGGCGTTACCCAGCTTTTCGAGATCGGCGTAACGGTCGGTCCCCAGCAGCACCGGGACGAAGCCCAAGTCCCCTCCGAGCCTTTGCAGGAAGGGAAGCTGCACCTCCAGGGAATGTTCGCGCTCGTGCGCGACGGCATCTTCGCGAAGCAGAGGACAGGCCGTCGCCAGTGCTTTCGCCAGCGCCGAATCGATCTGCGCCTCGCCAAAGGGTGTCTGCCAGCTTCCCTCGGTGAGAATCGCCATCGCCTCGCCGCGCGGGAAGTGCCGCGGCCCGATCAGGATGCATTTCGCGGGGATCTGCATCGCGGAATAGACCGCGCCCGCTATTGCGCCGGAGTACATGTAACCTGCATGTGGCACCACGCAGCCGCGTGCCGCAATTTTTTCTTTTCCATTCGCGGGCAACTCGGCGCAGAAATCCTTGATCTGCCGCGCGAGTTCGCGCGCGTCAGCCGTATAGAAGCGCCCAGCGACCGCAGGGGGACGAATCATAATCGTATTCTGGCACACGCCTTGCGTTTCGCGCATCGATTCGCCCGCCGATGTTCCGAAGCCTCACCCTTTTCCGCTTGAACGCTTGAATGAAGGATCGCCCAACCGCGCCCGGTTTCGGGAGTAGAATTTACCGGCGCAATACGGAACCTCACGAATGGACAGCTTGTACGGCCCGCGCATGTACTATTCGCTCTTCGGTCCCCGCGGTTTGCTTGTGGGCGCGCGGGCGAGGCTGTCCTCCGCGCCGATCGTCATGAGCGTTGCCGTGCCCGGCGTGCTTTATCCTGTTTATCTCCGCGCCAGAACAACCGATGTTTCTCTGTGCCGGGAGATCTTCTTGAATAACGCTTACGACTCGGATTTTTTCGAGTCGCCGCAGGGTACGCCGCAAGTCGCGCCCGCAGGCATGCCGCCGGTCATAATCGACGCGGGCGCCAATGTCGGCCTCTCCGCCGTCTTCTACGCGAACCGGTTCCCGGGTGCCAGAATCATCGCCATCGAGCCCGAGCCTTCCAACTACGAAATGCTGACGAGGAATACCGCGCCCTATCCCAACATCACGACCGTCCACGCGGCGCTGTGGAAGGAGAACGGCCCGCTTCGCCTCTTCGACACAGGGGGAGGGAACACCACGTTCCAGGTGGGTGAAACAAATCAACTATCTGCGGCAGAAGAACGGGGCGTCGTGCAAGCCATCGCGCTGGAAAAGCTGATGGAACAATTCGGCATCGCTTACATCGATTATCTGAAAATGGATGTCGAGGGCGCCGAGAAAGAAATCTTCGAACATGCCCCGTGGATCGATCGCGTGGGAGCCATTGGCGTCGAGTTGCACGACTGGATGCGCAGCGGCTGCAGCGAAATCGTCCGCCAGGCAGCGAAGGATTTTCCGCACCAGTGGCAGCGCGGAGAAATAACCTATTTCGCGCAAAAAGAGCGCGTCGCACAATCAAGTCGCGCAGACGAAACACCTGGCGCTGCGGGTCCCCGGTTCCCCCTGAGAATTCTTCACACCCGCTGATCCATATGAATTTCACGGACGCTCCGCTATCCGAAGGAATGCCCGCTTCGCTAATGGACGCCCGGGGGCAGCGTCGCCAGCAGCGCTTTCACGCCGTTCCATAGAATCTGCACGCCGATGCACACCAGCAGAAATGACGACAGCCGCACGATCACGGCCATTCCCGTTTGCCCGAGCAGCCTTGCCAGGCGCTCCGCCGAGGCATAGGAAAGGAAGACGCTCAGCGCGATCAGCATAGACGCGATGATCGCCGGTACGAACGGCAGCAGATTCAGCCCGTGATGGCGCGGCGAATTCGCCCCGAGCGTGATGGCAATCGAGATCGAGCCCGGGCCAACCGTCAGCGGCATCGTCAACGGGTAAAACGCGTTCCGGAAGATGTCGCCGGGCGTCATCTGGTGCGGGCCCGCGCGCGGCTTCTCGTCCTCCTGCTTCTGATTCAGCATCGTCCAGCCGGTGGCCATCACCACCATGCCACCGCCCACCTGCACCACGGGAATCGAAATTCCGAAAAACGCCAGAATGTTTGTGCCGATCAGGAACGATCCGGCGAGCAGGAAGAAGCTGTTCATCGCGATGCGGCGCGCCAGCGCCGTTCGCGCGCGGCTCGAATAATCGCGTGAGAGGAGCAGAAAAATCGGGGCGTCTCCCAGCGGGTTCACCACCGGGAACAGCGTGCTGAAGAAAAGAATCGTGCTCTTGAAGATCTCGAGCACATCGCCCTCCCGGCGCTCCGCTAGCGCGCCATCGGCCGCCAGAGTGCCAGCCCCTCGCTAAACCAGTTCGTAGCCCGCGAAGAAATACCCGGTCTCAAATGCAGCTGTTTCCGGCGCGTCGGAACCGTGCGTGCAATTATTCTGAATGCTCGTGCCCAGCTCCTTGCGGATGGAGCCCGGCGCAGCTTTGGCGGGGTCGGTGGCGCCCATCGTCTCGCGCCACTTCGCAATGGCGCCTTCGGCTTCGAGAACAATCACCACCACTTTGCCCGAGCTCATGAACTCGGTGAGATCTTTGAAGAAAGGTCGCTCGCGGTGCACGGCGTAGAAGCCCTCGGCCTCCGTCTTCGTGAGGCGCAGCGACTTGATCGCTACAATCTTGAATTTTGCGGCGTGGATCCGGCTGATGATGTCGGCTGCGAGTCCGCGTCCAACCGCGTCGGGCTTGATGATTGCCAGCGTGCGTTCAATTGCCAAGTGAGTTTCTCCCCTGTGAGTTTAAATTTGTCTGTGAAATGTCGTCGTGAGCCGCCGAGCCGCCAGTGCGATTCCCGCGACCTCTCGACGCCTTAGCGTTTCTTGCTTTTCGGTTTTGCCTTCGATCTCGCTTTTGCCGCGGTCGATTTTTTCGGCTTGGGCATCACCATCAGGTTCGATTTGCGTTTCACTTTGCCCAGCGCGGCGGCCAGCGTCTCGCCGATATCGGCGGGGCTTTGCACGGTCAGGATACCCGCGGCGCGCATCGCCTTGTATTTGTCCGCCGCGGTGCCTTGTCCTCCGCTGATGATGGCGCCGGCGTGTCCCATGCGGCGTCCCGGAGGCGCCGTCTGCCCGGCGATGAATCCCACCACCGGCTTCTTCACATGCTTCTTGATGTACTCCGCAGCCACTTCCTCGGCATTCCCGCCGATCTCGCCGATCATCGCAATCGCGTGCGTGTCGGGATCCTCGTTGAACAGCTTGATCGCATCCAGAAACGTCGTCCCAATGATGGGATCGCCGCCGATGCCGATGCAGGTGGACTGTCCGATGCCCAGCCGTGTCAGCTGATCGACCGCCTCATACGTCAGCGTTCCGCTGCGGCTCACCAGCCCCACGTTTCCTTGCTTGTGGATCGGCCCGGGCATGATGCCAATCTTGCATTTGCCGGGCGAAATGATGCCAGGGCAATTAGGGCCAATCAGGCGCGTCTTGGATTCCTTCATCACCGCGGCCACGCGCACCATGTCCAGCGTCGGAATGCCTTCCGTGATGCAAATGACCAGCGGCAGCCCAGCGTCGAACGCCTCGAGGATCGCATCCGCCGCGTACGGCGGCGGCACAAAAATCACCGAAGCATTTGCGCCCGTCTTGCGCACCGCGTCGGACACCGTGTCGAACACCGGAACGTCGAGATGTTTCGTCCCGCCTTTGCCGGGCGTCACGCCGCCCACCACCTTCGTGCCGTATTGAATCATCTGCTGCGCGTGGAAGCTCCCCTCGCGCCCGGTAAGTCCCTGCACGATCAATCGCGTGCTCTTATCGACCAAAACGCTCATTGCGCCCCTCCGGCAAGAGCCACGATCTTCTCCGCTCCGTCCTTCATCCCGCTTGCGACGGTGAAATTGAGCCCCGAGGTGCGCAGAATCTCCTGCCCCTGCTGCACATTGGTGCCTTCCATGCGAACAACCACCGGCACCTTGAA
>CAZRKW010000066.1:12953-17702 GCA_964600355.1 uncultured Acidobacteriaceae bacterium | reverse complement strand
ATTCCCAGATCAAAAAATAAAGCTTGTGTCTATTTATGACACAGTAGTACTAGCATGGCGGTCACAAATTGTTTACCCCGCAGAACCGCGTCGATAGCAGGCAGCAGGTCATTGGAGGCGCGTGTCTTATAGACGTAACCCTGAGCGCCCGTGCTCAAAGCGACCTGCACCACATCCAGGGAATTGTCCGCGCTCAGGAAGACGATCCTGGAGTTGGGAGAGAGTTGTCGTATCCGCCGGGCGGCTTCGATTCCATTCAGTCCTGGGAGACCGATGTCCAGCAGGATCAAGTCCGGCCCGAGTTCTTCGGACTTCTGAACGGCTTCCAATCCATCCGACACTTCGCAGATGACTTGCCATTCTGGATGTACTCGAAGCAGCAAACGGACTTGGCGTCGCCAGTCTTCGTAATCATCTGCTACGAGAATGCGAATTACTGGCAACAAGTGCTTCCTTTTGGTGGTAGGGATTGAAAACCATATAACAACGCCTTGTTAATTCACAAGCCCCGTATTTAATTTCCTCCGGTGCCAAAGGACCACGTGCAGATTAGCCTGGGACATGTTGAACGGTAGACAAAGCTAGCCCCAATGAGAATTACTCGCTTTCGCACGTACATTGCGGCCATACTTTATACTGAAAATGAAGACAACGCGCTTGCCGGACTTTTGAAGTTACTGGCTCACCATTTGTCCGATAAATTCGACTTACCGGACCGGGACTTAGCAGGCAAGCCATTTTAAGAAGGAAGATTGCAAGTTGGTTAATACCCGCAGAAAGTTTGCTGCTCGACGACGTTTGATGATAGTATCCGCCAGAAATCTGGCCGGGACTTCTGATTGGAGGTGGGTATGCCATGCACTTCGTGCGGATCAGTTAACCAAGACAAGTTCATCGGGGAAATGGACCTCCACCGCCCCGGACTGACGAACATTCACGAACCCATTGCTTGGGTGTTCCCGGAACTGGTTGTCTGCTTGGATTGTGGCACTGCGAAATTCGTTGTGCCCGAAGCTGAATTGCGCCTCCTTGCGAAAGGAGACGCCACGGCATATGGCCCTGGGAAAAGACTGGAATTGGCGAACCAGACGAAGGAGCAAACTGGCGCAGCGTAAAAGGCCGTCGGAGCAACCCGTTGTGGAGTGGGGATTACGGACTGCCCCGCGTGCAAACCGCACTTTGCCCTACTCGGACAAGTAAAGCACTACTTCATATAGACGCTAATCTGACTCCCCAGAAACCTGTTTGATAAGCCATTTCGAATCAACAAATCACTCTGGACAAGTTTTTGGCACCAGTGACACGTTGAAAACGTAGTCACGGTTTATTCGGGAGTTACGGACTGGATTACCGCACGAGAGTGTTCGGGACATCGCGTCTTCGCCACGCGATCTTTCCTGCACTCTCAAGACATCTCTCAGGTTAGCGCGTAGGTTCATTTCACACGTTCCTCAGTAACGTAGTGTAATCGGGAACCTTTGCCGACGAGATCAGGGAAGCCCGCACAGTTGAGCATCCGGCAGCACATGATTTCAATAGCAGCAATCTTGGATTCGAAACGACTGCTTTTACTAACAGATTGATCCAAAGTTCTGGTTGCGTGGTGACCGGAAACTGGCCCACTACCCATCGGCGAGACGGCAACGTTGTTCGTGCGAATGCTAGAATCGGTAAGGTTGGGCAACGGAGTGAAAGGACTTATGGACGAGCGCGAGATCCGGAAATTTCTGCATGAATTCAAGGGCGGGCAGTTTACCGTTGAGCATGAAGTGGAGCGGCTGCGGAATCTTCCTTTTGAAGACCTCGGCTTCGCCAAAATCGATCACCACCGCTCGCTGCGCCAGGGATTTCCCGAGGTCGTATACGCTCGTGGAAAAACTCCGAAACAAGTAGCGGAAATCGTTTGCGGGATGCTGCGGGCGAACGGCTCGCACAACATTCTGATCACGCGGGCAGACCGCACGGTCTTTGCCGCGGTGAAGCAGGTGGCGAGCATTGGCGGCGGCAAGAATGGAACCGGCAAAAAAGTCGCCAAGGCAAAGGCCGCCGAATTTAACGAATTATCCGGCACGATCCTGATTCAGCGCAGCGATGCCATTCACGGCAAGGGCCTCATCCTGATCGTGAGCGCGGGCACGAGCGATATTCCTGTGGCCGAAGAGGCTCTCGTAACGGCCCGAGCCATGGGGAATCAGACGGAAAGCATCTATGATGTCGGCGTCGCCGGCCTGCATCGCCTTCTGGAACATCGGCAGAGGCTGACGGAGGCGCGCGTGATCGTCTGCGTCGCGGGAATGGAGGGAGCGCTGCCGAGCGTCGTGGCCGGCCTGGTGTCAGCGCCGGTGATTGCGGTTCCTACGAGCACGGGTTACGGATCGAGCTTCGGCGGGCTTACTGCGCTGCTCGCCATGCTGAACAGTTGCGCTTCCAACGTCAGCGTGGTGAATATCGACAACGGCTTTGGCGCCGGGCGCGTGGCGAGCGCGATCAACCGGCTCTAGCGCAGAGCGGACGCCAGGGCTGCGGCGAGAGCGGCCTCTTCGTCCGCGAATACTGTGCGCAGATCGAGCAGCACCTGATCGTTCTCGATGCGCGCGATGACCGGCGTTCCATTCTCCGGCTGGCGAAGCCGCTGTTCGAGTGCGGCAGGTGAAACGCGCTGGCTTACGATGGAAATCACGTGCGTGGGCAGCTTCTGATCGGGTGTCGCACCGCCTCCAATCACAGAAAATCCTTCCTGCACTTCGACCGTTGCGTCGCCGGGCAGGGAAGCACGCAACCGCTCCGCGAATGGAACCGCGCGGCGGGCAATGTCGCCGGCGAACATGCGAATCATGCGCAGCGCGGGAATTTCGTCAAACGCGCCACGCAGATAGGCTTTGAGCGTCACTTCGAGTGCCGCAATCGTGAGTTTATCGACGCGCAACGCGCGAAACAGCGCATTGCGCCGAATACGCTCGACAAGTTCCTTCTGTCCCGCGATGATGCCCGCCTGCGGGCCGCCGAGCAATTTGTCTCCGCTGAAGGAAACAACCGAAACTCCCGCCTGAATGCTCGCCCGCACAATGGGCTCCGAGATGCCGCTCGCCGAAAGATCGACGACGCAGCCCGAGCCGAGATCTTCGTAGACCGGAAGCTGCTTGCGACGCCCGAGCGCGACGAGTTGTTCGAGCGCGGGGCGTTCGGTAAATCCGGTGATGCGGAAGTTCGAAGGGTGCACGCGCAGGAGCAGCCGGGTGCGCTCGTCGATGGCGGTCTCGTAGTCCCGGATGCGGGTCCTGTTCGTGGTGCCCACCTCGCGCAGCACCGCGCCGCTTTCGGACATGATATCCGGGATGCGAAACCCGTCGCCGATCTCGATCAACTCCCCTCGAGAGACGATTACTTCGCTGGCTTTGGCGAGAGTGTTCAGTACCAGAAACACGGCGGCAGCGTTGTTGTTGACTACGATTGCGGCTTCCGCGCCCGTAAGCTCCGCGAGGAGTTCCGCAGTGTGCGCATCGCGCTTGCCGCGCTCGCCCCGGTCCAGGTCGTACTCAAGGTTCGAGTAGCGCGCAGCGGTTTCCGCCATTGCGGCAATCGCACCCGGCGCCAGAGGCGCTCGGGCAAGATTGGTGTGCAGAATCACACCCGTGGCATTGATCACGCGGCGCAGCGATGGAGCGAGCTGCGTTTCGACGGCAGCAGTGATGCGAACGATGACGCGAGCGGCAATGCCATCGACGCCATTTGCGTCGTTTGCAGGCGCGACTTTCAGCTCCGCGCGCAGCTCATCGAGAACGCTTCGCGTTGCCCGCGTAACGGCGCCGCGTCCGGCCTTCTCGACAAGCGCAACGATGACGGGTTGGGCGAGGAGCTCGTCAACCGATGGCAGCGCTCGCAGACGAGCGGAAACGTCTTGTAAGCCGCCCGTGGCAGAATCGGCCGGAGGAGTCATTGCGAACTATTTGAGCACAGGTGCTATCGCGCGGCAAATGCGAGGCTTTCCCTTTGCGACAAGCCTCCCGACGCGCACATTGACGGGGCCGTCCACCGCCCGTAGGCTGAAACCAGCGTAGGATCGCTCCCATATGGCTATTATCGACGAAGACCTCGGACAAATCGAAAAAGATATCCGGCGGCTGAAGATCGAATACGAGCAGTTCTTCGGCGGGGGCCGCCCGCGTCCGCCGGCCGACACGCAGTGGCGCCTGGAAAGTCTGATGCGGCGCTATAACGAGCGCGCCGCCGAATTGAGTTTCGGGCAGCGCTTCCGGTTCAACAATCTGTCCCAGACCTACGCCAAGTATGTCGACATGTGGCGCAAAAAGACGATGCAGAAGGAAGGCGGCGCTTCGCAGCATCATTTTGGGGCGGCGGCCAAGGCAATCGAAGCGGCGCGCGCCAGGGAAGCGGCCCTGCGGGAGCAGCCGGCTGCCGCTGCCGGACAAGGTGCAGCCCAGGCGGAGGCCAGTTCCGTGATTCATGCTGCGCTGGAGCGCGAAGAGGCCTCATCGTTTGCTCTTTCCTTCACTAACCCGGAAAGCGAGCGCACAAAAATCGTGCAGCTCTATCAGAAGCTGATCGAGGCACACAACGAATCCGGAGAAAGCGCCGCCGCTCCGAATCTGCAGGCCTTCGAGAGGTTTGTCCGCAAGAAGACGCAGGAACTGAAAGATAAGGGCGGCAGTGAGGTGGAATACAGCGTGACGATTCAGGAAGGCCGCGTGAAGTTGAAAGCCCGAATTTCCGCCTGAGACGTTTCCTAAA
>CAZRKW010000066.1:0-12853 GCA_964600355.1 uncultured Acidobacteriaceae bacterium | reverse complement strand
GATGATCGCGGCCGTTATCTCATTCCCGATCTGCCCAAAGCCAATTATAAGATCTGGGTCCGGGGCTACGGCCTGGTGGATTCCCAGCCGGTGATTGCCGCTCCGGGTAAGGCCCTGGCGCTGACCGCCGTGGTGGCCCCGAGCGCGAAGGAGGCGGCGCAATACTATCCGGCCAATTACTGGTACTCCATGCTGAAGGTTCCACCCAAGGATGCTTTTCCTCTGACGGTTCCAGGCGAAGGCGCGCTCAGCTATCTGCGCACCGGCCGCGTGATCGAAACGCAGGCGGCCTGGATCTGGGGACTGCGGCGAGGCTGCCAGGTGTGCCATCAAATGGGCAACAAGGCGACCCGCGAAATCGAGCCGGAACTCGGCACTTTCGACACGACGGCAGCAGCCTGGGAAAGGAAGCTGGAGGTAGGTCAGGGAGGCCGCCAGCTTCATCAAACCCTGGCTTTGGGAATTAACAATCCCACCGCGATGGGGCTGTGGACCGACTGGGCGGACCGCATTGCCAAGGGAGAGCTTCCTCCAACGCCGCCACGGCCGCAAGGCATCGAGCGGAACCTGGTTCTCACGTTGTGGGACTTCGCCGATCGCGCAGCCTTCCCGCATGACTTGATCAGCACCGACAAGCGCAAGCCCACGCTCAATCCCAACGGGCATCTCTACATTGTCGACTGGGGAGAGGGTCTCATCAGCATCGTCGATCCAACGGAGAACACAGCCCAGGTGGCGAAAGTGCCTCTCCGCAATGAGGACTGGCGGAAGATCCTGCCCGCCTTCGAGCCGCAGGTGAAGCCCGAATACCCCTCTCCCTACTGGGGAAAAGAATTGACCAACGTTCGCAACGACATCGTGAACGCGGGGCCGGGAATGATGGACACCAAGCTGCGCACCTGGTTTAACGTTCAGACCAGGCTCGACGTACCCCCCTACTGCCTGAAGGGTTCCGACAATAAATACGCCAAGTTTTTCCCGATGAGCCCCGTGCCTTTGAAAGGCATGCGCAACCGGGCCGCCGGAGCGGCGTACTACGACCCCAAGACCAGCAGCTTTACGCTGATCGACACGTGCTTTGGGGCCTCGCACACGGCGTTTGGTTACGACAAGGACGAGACGCTGTTCATGAGCGCCCGCGGCGTAAACGGGATCGGCTGGATCAATACCCGCGTGTGGGACGAGACGCACGACGCGGAAAAATCGCAAGGCTGGTGCCCGGCCATCCTCGACTACAATGGC
Source organism: uncultured Acidobacteriaceae bacterium (assembly GCA_964600355.1). Lineage (GTDB taxonomy): Bacteria > Acidobacteriota > Terriglobia > Acidiferrales > UBA7541 > Palsa-295. The sequence continues at coordinate 11,611 of CAZRKW010000066.1, read as the reverse complement.
GACGGCAAAATCGGCGCGTACACCACCGAAAACGACGAGCCGGCCGATCCCAAGCTGGACCGCATGCTGGCGAGCCCGACGGGCGCATATGCCGCTTCCAGCGCCGGCGCTGTCGCGACCGGCTACATCCTTTCGGTAAGTCCGGTCGACAACAGCGTCTGGTATCACACCACCGACCTGATTCCCGGCAGAATCATTCGCATGGAGGTTGGGTCCAACCCGCCGCAGACCTGCAAGGCGGAAGTCTACGAGCCGCCCTTCACCGCTAAGGACCAGTTGGCTTACGGTCCGCAGGGAATTGACGTGGATTCCAAGGGCGTCGTTTGGGTGAGCCTCACCGGCAGCGGAAAGCTGGCGAGCTTTGACCGGCGGAAGTGCAAAGTGCTCGTTGGCCCCACAGCGACCGGCCAGCATTGCCCCGAGGGCTGGAGCTTGTACCCCATACCGGGTCCGGCGTTTAAGGGCACCGACGTGAGCGCGGACTATTCCTACAACGACTGGGTCGACCGCGAGAACACGTTTGGCCTCGGCAAAGACGTACCTCTCGTCTCCGGAACAGGGTCCGACTCGCTGATCGCCTACGTGCCTTCGACAAAGAAATGGATTGTGCTGCGAGTTCCGTATCCGATGGGCTTCTACACACGCAGCATGGATGGCCGTATCGACGATCCCAACGGCGGCTGGAACGGCCGCGGGTTGTGGTCGGCTGTCGCGAGCCGCGTCGTTTGGCACACCGAGGGAGGCTGGGGCACGCGCCCTTACGCGGTGCACTTTCAGATTCGGCCGGACCCTCTCGCGAAATGAACCGGCCAGCGCTCACGAAATGGAGCAAAGCCGCCGGCTTCGCTCTCTGTATCTCGTTCTTCGTGGCTCCGCAGTTTGCGGCGGCCCAAAGCGAATGGCTGACGTGGGGTTACGATCAGCAGCGCAGTGGCTGGAACCAGTCCGAGACCACGCTCACCAAAGAAAATGTTTCTCACCTTGAATTGAAGTGGAAATCCCAGCTTTCCACCGCTCCCAGTGAACTGGTTCTATCGACGCTCACCGCTCCGCTGGTGGCCACCGTGAACGGGCCGCAGGGACCGAAGACTCGTGTGTTCATCGTCGGAAGCGACAACACCGTGTACGCCATCGATTCGGAAACGGGCGAAGTGACCTGGCAGAAGAAATTCCCGAATACGCTGACGCCCAAGCAGGCCACCAATTACCAGTGCTCCAACACGCAAAACGCCACGCCCGTGATCGACAAAGACTCCGGCACAATTTATGTGTCTACGAGCGACGGCAAGCTGCGGGGCCTCAGTCTGGAGAATGGCGAAGAGCGCATGGCGCCGGTGGACTTCACCAGTCCTTTCTCGCGCAACTGGAGCCTCAACCTCGTCGACGGAGTGATCTATTCGTCGACAGGCCGGGGTTGCGGCGGGGCGATGGCCCACTTCATAGCGTTTGACCTGAAGGATCCCTCCCGCCACGTCACGGAATATTACACCAGCTCCGGAAGACCGGCGGGCGCGTGGGGGCGCGGCGGCGTGGTGATCGGGCCCAAAGGCATTTACGCGCAAACGGCGGATGGACCGTACGACCCGGCCTCCGGCAAGTTCTCGCATACCGTGATGGCAATGTCCCTCCGGAATTTCCGCCTGCTCGATTCCTACACGCCATCGAATTTCCCGTACCTGGAAGAGAAGGACTTGGACATCGGCTCCGCTGGCCCGGCGCTTTTCCCGTTTCAGAAATGGACGATTCTTGCGTCGGCGGGCAAGGAATCGGTGATTTATCTGCTGGACGCCGATAGCCTCGGAGGCGCCGATCATCACACGCCGCTTTACCAGTCGCCGCGCTGGGGCAATGACGAGGCTTTTCACGATAATCGCGGCGTATGGGGAGCAATGGCCACCTGGCAGGACGCGCAAGGCCGCCGATGGCTGTTGTCTCCGATGGCGGGCCCGCCGTCGAAAGGCGCGCCGGCCTTTAAATACAGTTACGGAAGCGCGGATCGCGGCAGCATCATGGCCTTCGAAGTCCGGCTCGATCCGGACAAGAACACTCCCATGCTGGTGCCGACATGGATCTCCCGCGACATGCACTCGCCCGATCCTCCCGTGATAGCGAACGGGGTGGTGTACGCGCTGCAGACAGGGAAGAACACGACAGAGTCCCGCACCGCAGGGAAAATGGGAAGCGTCCCGGCCACCAATGCGGTTCTATACGCTCTCGATGCGGAAACCGGCCAGCAGCTCTATTCCAGCGAAAAGCTGATCGATAGCTGGACCCATTTCAGCGAGCCCGTGGTTGCCGGAGGCCGAGTCTACGTTTCTACGTGGGACGGTCGAGTCTACGCCTTCGGTCTGAAAAAGTAGCGCCATCCTCTTTGAGAAAAGCCCCGATGCAAACCAGATCAATCAAATGGGCCGGGCTGGCGTCCGCTGCGTTCGTGCTTCTCGCCGGAATTGCAATTTGCCGGTCGGAGGCGCGATCCCGTCCGAGCGGGGCTTTGCCCGCGGCATCGAGTGACGTAGCCATCGACGCGGACGACATCGGCGGTGTCGTCACAAGCTCCAGCGGACCTGAAGCGGGAGTCTGGGTCATCGCGGAAACAGCTGACCTCGGCACGAAGTTCCGCGAGATTGTGATCACCAACGATCGTGGCCAATACCTTCTTCCCGATCTTCCGAAAGCAAATTACAAAGTCTGGGTGCGCGGCTACGGCCTGGTGGATTCAGCGCCCGTGAATGCGGCGCCCGGTCAGGAATTGGCGCTCGCTGCGGTGGCCGCTACGACGCCCCGCGCGGCGGCCGAATACTATCCGGCGAGTTACTGGGTTTCGCTGCTGAACGCGCCTTCCAAGAGCGCGTTTCCCATGACGCTCTCTGGCTCTCCCTCTGCCGCGATCCCCACGCAGGCTGACTGGCTGTATGCCGTGAAGAATTGCTGGGGCTGCCACGAGCTGGGAAACAAGCCGACGCGCGAGATTCCGGCGAGCCTCGGCACTTTCAAAACGAGCGGCGAAGCCTGGGTGCGATTGATTTCCTCCGGCCAGCTTGGATCGCATATGACCCGCCTCCTGAATTCTCTGGGACACGAGCAAGGTCCGGCGTTGTTTGGGGATTGGCTCGACCGTATCGCTGCAGGCGAGCTGCCGCCCACGCCGCCTCGTCCGCAGGGAATCGACCGGAACGTGGTCGCGACGGTGTGGGACTGGTCCGTGCGCGCTTCGTTTCTTCACGCTGTGATCAGCACGGACAGGCGGAATCCCTCGGTGAACGCGAATGGCCCGGTCTACGGAGACGATTGGTTCGCCGGAGCCCTCGCGGCGGTGGATCCGTTCGCAAATACGGCGTCGATGATTCGCATTCCGCTGCCCAACGAGGAAGATCGCCAGCGGCTCCCATCCTGGGCGCCGCTAAATCAGATCCACCCGTCGATGTATTTCGGCGATGAATTAGTCTGGAACGCCCCGCTGAATCCCGGCTCGCTCGCCATGGACGGCCGGGGCCGGGTATGGCTCAACGTGCAGAACCGCGTCGATCTTCCCGGCTACTGCAAGCCGGGATCGAATAATCCCTACGCGAAATATTCTCCGCGAGAATCCGGTGGCAAGGGCGTCGACGTCTACGATCCGAAGACGCACAAATTCGAATTTGTCGACCTGTGCGTAACCGCCGAGCGGCTTGTCTTCGCCGACGACAAAGACCAGACGCTCTACATGGCGATTAAGGAGGGAGGTCTCGCCTGGATTAACACGAGGGTCTGGGATGAGACGCACGACTCGGAAAAGTCGCAGGGCTGGTGTCCGCCCGTGATCGATTACAACCGCGACGGCAAGATCGGCGCTTATACCACGGCCCCGGAACCGCTCGACCCCACACTCGATCGCGCGATCGCGTCGCCCGGCGGAGACGGAGTGGCCTACAATCCCGTCGATGGAAGTGTTTGGTACACGGCTTTGAATCCGCGGCCCGGAAAGCTGATCCGCATGGTGAAGGGCCCCAATCCACCTTCCACCTGCAATGCAGAAGTGTATGAGCTGCCCTACGATCCGAAGGGCCCTGGAATGGGCGGGTCTCATCCTCGCGGAATCGATATCGGCACCGACGGAGTAGTCTGGGCTCCTCTGGCTGGCGAGGGCGTTCTTGCGCGCTTTGACCGGCGCCAGTGCAAGGCAGTCGCCGGCGAAGCGCTCACCACGGGGCGCCGCTGCCAGGAGGGCTGGACGTTCTATCCGATACCGGGCCCCGCCTTCAAGAATCAGCCCGATGTGAAAGCGGATTTTCCCTTTTCCATGTGGCTGGATCGCTTCAACTCGCTCGGCCTGGGCAGGAATATTCCAATCGTAGATGGGGCCGACTCCGACTCACTGCTCGCGTTTATTCCTGATACGAAGACGTGGGTTCGCCTGCAGGTGCCCTATCCGATGGGTTTTTCGTCGCACTTCTTCGACGCTCGCATCGACGATCCGAAAGCGGGATGGAAGGGGCGCGGGCTATGGGCTGCCAACGAGACGACCGGTTCCCAACTCACCGAGGGCGGCAAGAACATGCCCAGCCAGCTCGCGCATTTCCGTATCCGTCCCGACCCTCTGGCGAAGTAGCCCTCGTTAAACTCTCCGGGAAAAAGAAAAGGGCCGCACGACGCGGCCCTTTTGAAGCAATTGCAATTAAGTCTGTTGCTTTGCGCTTACTTGGATTTCCCCCCTGCCGTCACCGCTTCTTTCGGCAAAGTCTCCGCGGATATTTTCGCCGCGTCCTCAGGCAGAAGCAGGCGCTGTTCCACCAGCCGGTCGGCAGCTGCTTTCCGCTTGGCGGTAAATTCCTCCTGGCTCGGATATCGCTCCTCGACGGAGAGCCGGGAGTCGTGTGTCGCCAGGCGCTCTTGCTTCGTGGCTGCAAATGGAACGTAACTTCCGTTCAGGCCGCACAAGTCGCCCTCGCCATATCCTTCGCCGCGGATGTTCTGCCCGGAGTAAGTTCCGAGCGGGACGCTCACTTCCGGCGGTTCCAGTCCGCCGATCGGATTTCCATCGGCGTTGGTGCGCGCGACAAAAACAGGATACTCGGGTCCCGAGTCGTCCGGCGGAACCTTGCTGTAGTCGGTGAGGCGAAGCTTGTTGATCACCGGCTCGAAGGGATAGCCGGGGATCGACGGCCACAATTTCGATTCGTGAGCCACCGTGATCAACGTGCCATTCTTCATATTCGGATATTTGCTCGGCGGCGGCGCTACTCCGTCGGTGACCCAGCTGTCGAGGTCCGCAAAAAGCGCGCGGACGTAATAGCGATACTGCAGCGGGCTCTTGCGGTATTTGCAGATCCCCAGGCCCTCGGGCGTTCCGTTCGTCGGGTCTCCCGCATCGGACTCATGCGGAATCCCGGTAGGTATGTAAACGCGGACGTTGTCAGGGATGGCGACGGATTTCCCGCTAGGATCGGTAACGACGAGCGACGCGCGGCCCTGCCACACATCGGTATTCGTATCGATGTGGAATATCTTCGGGCAGGACTTGGACGCCGTGCACTTCACCAGAATCCCATCCGTCTTGCCGCTGATCGGATCTTTGGTCGTGGCGTACGTGAAAGGGAACTGATCGCCGGGGAAAAGGTGGTCCTCGTGCTGCCGGGAGAAGCGGCCGGGCTGCGAAAACTCGGTGTTCACGTTGGTTTTGCGCGAACCGGTAACCGCGCTGAGCATGCCGTCGAAAACCATGTGTCCCGAATCGTCGACGTTGAAATCCTGGTACACCATATCCCTCAGGAACCGCCCGCTCTCGGATATCCCAACGGCAAGCACCGCCTTATACGGAGCCGCGGGATGAAGCGGATTGGGCTGGCCGGTGGAATCTTTCTCGGCGCTGCGCGCAAACAGCACAAAATCCCTCACCGATGCGAAAGCCATTCCTTCTACCACGGGGTTCGTGGCCGGATAAAACAGTTCGTAAATTGCCTCGGTGCCCATCCCGGGGACGGTCTTTATACGCACGTGCTGTGCGTCCACGTATGTCCAGTCCGAGGGCGGTATTGTCTTGCGCGGGTCATTCGAATGCTCGCGAACGGTCAGCGTCGCGGCGGAAGTGTCCAGGTTGGCCGCCGGATACGTCAACTTCTTCGTGAAGGAAGGTCCGGCGGGGAAGCTCATCAATTCTTCGTGGCTCATGCCGACGATGGGCTTGCCGTCGCGCATGGCGATGGGAAACTTTGCCTTCTGCAGTCCCGGCCTGGATGTCTCGGCCGAATCCTCACCTTCCCATCCGCTCCATGCCACCGTGTAGCCGCGCTTCATGATGTACGCAGTGGCCGGATCGGCCACTTCGTCGGGACCGATCGAGCTGAATTTGCTCAGGTTCAAATCGGAAAGCGCCTTCTCGTGTCCGCGATTGAGCACGTCGTAAATCAACCGCCCGTTGCCCTTGTCGATGTCGACGGGCTTCAGGATAGTGATGTCCACGCTGTATTCCACGTGGCCTCGGTCATTCACGGGAGCGTATTGAAGATTGACGATTCCGCTGTTCATGGGAGCCTTCGGATCGATCTCGCCGTATGCGGTGCCCACGAGCATTTCGTAGGGGCCCGCGCTTCCGAAGGATGTGCCCCCGAAAGCGGCATGGCGCTTGGTAATCACAATCCGCCGGATGCCGACGCCAGAATCCTTTGTCGCCTGGCCGATGCCGTAAGGCGCTGCCAGAAACAACCCGATTACAACCAGAATAGTTTTCTTCACGATGCACGCTCCAGAAGCCGTCTTTTCGCGCTTTTTATACCACACATCCACCCGAAACCAAACCTGGATAGCGACCCACGCAGGGCGGAAACCGTACTCTTTGGATGGACGAAAGCACGATCTGGTTACCATGATCTCGTGACAACGAGACGCGCGGGCGCGGACGGAACAGCTGAAGGGCGGCCGATTTATCTCTTGCTTGCGGTGGCGCCCGGTCTTTTGCGCTCTGAAGAAGTGAGCCAGTCGTCGGGCGGAAAGCTGATCTGCCAGAAAAGCGGCGATGCCTCGCTGAATTCAATCCCCACGGGGATCTTCCCGTCCTCCGGTTTTCCGAGAGAAACGACCTTGCTGGGCAATTCCTCGGCAGTCTTCGGATTCACCAGGGAGACCTCATCGTCCCGCAAAACGGCGGTTTTCAGGAGCACCAGACATCCATGAGCGTTCACAGCGATCGTAGTGGTGAATTCTTCGAAAGCCCTGCCTCGCACCAATACCGGCATGGAAATCTGGACGCGCTGTGTGCGCCGAACCGGCGCAACCTGGATTCCTGAGTCGCTCATGAACTTCAATTTTGTCACGCGGGGCGAGTACTCACAGCCACAAATTCCACCAAGCGTGCCCTGAATGGCAGCATCGAAGGCAGCCAATCAAGCTAGGAATGGCGGGGCGGCGCCGGCACCAGTCGCTTATCGCGAATATAAAATTCCTGTCCCCGCCAGTAGATTCGCTGAGGGAAAAAGCTCAGCAACCAGACGATGAACGCGAACGCATCGCGCAGCGGCAGCATCCACCACTTGCGCCGCAGCAGGGCGTCGTGCATTCCAGAAACGCCCACTTCCCAAGCCATCGCCGTTCGCAGGATCACGTAGCCGGCCAGGTATCCCAGACCGATCTTAGCGGACGGCGCTATGGTCGCGGCCAGCAGCGCCCACGGCAAGCCCTGAGTAAAGAGAAGGCCCAGGTGTCCGCCGGGGCGTGAACACCGAATGGTGAGGTTCCAGCGGAGCTGGTGGCGGAACGTATCGGTGAGATTCTGGTGCGGATAAACAATCGACACAGGATACCTGCTCAACTCCACGCGATGCCTGTTCGCGGCGATTCGATTGCCAAGCTCGTAGTCGTCGGAGAGATGATCGACCAGGCCCTCAAACCCGCCAATTTCCGCCAGGCGCTTTTTCGTTGTGGCCATCACCGCGCCCAGCATGAAATCGAGGTCACCCATCAGCCGCGCCACCAGGACGCTCGGCGCGAAATCGGCGCTGTTGCCGAGAGCCTCTATATCCGCCGCCAGCGACCCGCCCGTGAGTCCTTTATAAAGGCACGTAACGCCGCCCACCTGGGGATTCGCAAACGGCGCCACCACGTCGCGAAGGAACCCCGGTTCCACGCGCACATCGCTATCGCTCACGAGCAGCACGTCGTACCGCGCCTCGCGAACCATGCGACACATCTTATTCACCTTGTCGCTCACTCCCAAAGGCTCGGAGCCTATAAGGAGGCGGATCGAACGCTTCGGGAAGTCCCGGATGATCTTCTCGATCACAGGGATCGCAGGTTCGCTTCCATCGGAAACGCAGAAGATAATCTCGAATTCCGGATAGTCCTGGACGCAGAAGCTCGCGTAGTTTTCGTACGTCTCGCGATCGAGGCCGCGAATCGGTTTCAGGATGCTTACGGGAGGAAAGAAGGGTGTATCAGTCTCAATGTCAACCGGCGGATTGCGATAAAACCGGAAGGCCGCAACAATTGCGGAGAGATAGTAGCCGAAGGGCGCGAGCGCCAGAACTAAAAGCCCATCACGAATGATGGCTCCCGCTCCCACGCTTTTAGCCTTTGCCGATGAATACCAGGGTCACACCAACGCAGACCAGCAGCACTCCCGCCCATCGTTGCGGTGTCACGCGTTCGCCCAGGAAGAGCTTGCCGCCCAGCGCTCCGAAGGCATAGCTCATAGCAGTCACCGGGATGACCATGCTCACATTCTCGAGCGAGAGCATACCGAGCAGCGCAAAGAAAGCCAGCGTCATCTGTCCCAACCCGATCCACATCCAGCCGACCTTCATCGCGCGGAACACCACGCGAAGCAGAGACGCCGGGCGGAAGTCGGTCACCTCGCCAATCGTCTTCATCGCGCGCGTCACGCAAAGCTCGCCGCTGGTTCCGGCGACGACGATCAGCAGGTAAAAAACAGTCTCTCGCAACACGATTCAGGACTCCGTTGTGCGGGGTGGCGTCTGTCCCACGATGAACACGCCCGCGCAGATAATCGCGATCCCCGCCCACCGCGTGGGCGTAATCGTTTCGCGGAGCACCAGGTAACCCAGCAGCGCCACCACGCCGTAGGCCACCGAAGAAGCCGGCTGGACGAAGCTATAGTCGGCCCAGGAGAGCACCAGAATGTAGGCCATGAAAAACGCGAAAAGAGACCCGATGCCGAGCCAGATAGTGGTCGAGCCGAAGGCGGTGTCGAAAAAGCGGAAAAGGCCGGTGGGAGTCCAATCCGCCAAAGCGCCGACATGCTTCATGCCCTTGCCGAGCAGCACATCACCCAGCGGACCAAACACCACCATCATGGAGATGAGGAGATAGGTCTTAAAACGCAGGCCCGCCGACGGCATCATGCGCTGGGGGACTCGCTTGCCTCGACGCGCGATTCGACGTGCGGCACATTCACCATCGCCTTTTTCGCAACGCCCTTGCGCGCGACCTTCTTACGGTCGGCCCGCAGCTTCATGAAGTCGACCGCCTCGTGATAGAGCCGTTTCCTCTCGTGGCCGTCCCACAGCGCTTCCCGGACGATGCGCCATGCGACGCGCGGCCGGAAATAATAGCTGTCGTAGAAGCGGTTCACGGAGTCGATCATGTACTCGCGCGAGAGGCCGGGGTATTGCAGGTGCGGTAGCTGGTGGCCGCCCGCATCGGTGATCGCCTCGCCCGCCAAGAAGCCTTCTTTCATGCCCTGGTCGTAGAGTTCCGTTCCGGGATAGGCGTGCGCCATGGAGACCTGGATCGTTTCGCAGTCCAGCTCCTTCGCGTAGTTGATGGTTTTTTCGATGGTTTCTTTCGTCTCGCCAGGCAGCCCGATGATGAAGTCGCCGTGAACGTGGATGCCGACTTTCTTGCAGTTCTTCATGAACGTCCGGCCCATCTCGACCGTAGCGCCCTTCTTGATGTTCTTCAGTATCTGCGGATCGCCCGATTCGAAGCCGACGATCAGCAGGCGGCAGCCGGCATCGGCCATGGCCTTGAGCGTCTCATAGTCGGAGTGCGAACGCGCCGTGCAGGACCACCGGAATCCCACCGGCTTGAATTCCTTGCAAAGGGCGAGCACGCGGTCTTTGCGGATATTGAACGTGTCGTCGTCGAAGAAGAATTCCTTCGCCTGCGGGAACATCTTGTGGGCCTGCCGGAACTCCCGGGCCACGTTCTCCACCGACCGGGTGCGCCACGTATGGCCCGACAACGTCTGCGGCCACAGGCAGAAGGTGCAGAGAGCGGGGCAGCCGCGCGTTGTGTAGAAAGAAACGAAGGGATTCAGCAGGAACGGAACGTTGTAATTTTCAATGGTCAGGTTCTGCTGATAGACATCGGTCGCAAAGGGAAGCTCGTCCAGCTCTTTGGTTTCCATCAGCGGACGCGAAGGGTTATGCACCACCTTGCCATCCTTCACGTAACTCGCGTTTTGAATCTCGGAAACCGGCTTTCCTTGGGCATACTCCACGACGGCATGATCGAACTCGCCGCGCACCACGAAATCGAGGTCTGCGCTGGCTAGTAGGCTCTCCGCGGGCTTGATCTGTACCTGCGGTCCGACGAAAGCGATCTTGATATCGGGCTTCTTTTCCTTCATCGCGCGGGCCATCTTCAGGTCGCTGTGAAAGCCCACCGTGGACGTGAAGAGCACCACGAACTCGTAATCCTGCGCGATCTGAACGACTTCCGCCGGCTTGATATGGTGCGGGGGGCCGTCGAGCAAGCGGCTGCCGGGGAGCATCCCGGTGGGATAAGCAAGCCACACCGGATACCAGTACGATTCGATTTCACGCGTCGCGGGCCACCGTGAGCCGGCGCCTCCATCGAACTTTTCAAAGCTCGGAGGATTCAACAACAGCGTTTTCATTACGGACGGCATCAAACCCCCTCAGGATTTTTGGAAGGAACCCAGCTTGCAGCATTCAGTCTACTTGATTTCCGGCGTTCCCCCAATACCTTATCTCGCTCCTATTGAAGTACTTTCGCCAGCTGGCCGGTAGCCTGCAAAAGCGTGAGCTGCGCCTGTTCGCGGGCAAAATCCGCATCCAGAAAGGCGATCCATTTGTCGCTCTCATCCAGCCGGTCCTGCTCGATTTCCTGCAAAGTAACCCTCCCTTGATCGAACCGGGCTTGTGCCAGCTGCACCGTCTCCCGCGCCAGTTTCAGGTCCAGCCGAGCTACCTCCCGCCCGGCATCGAGTTCCCGCACGCTGCGGGACTTCTGTACCACGTCCAGCCGCACTTCCTGCCTTTTCTTGGTGACGGTCGCCTCCGCCACATCGAGCTGGCTTTTCGCCAGGGCGGCGGTGGCGCCGGCTTTTGAAGCAAAAAGGGGAATCGTGAGGACGACGCCCACATTCAGGTTATTTCGCTCAAACTTCTTGTAAAATTCCCCGTAATTGTTGAATTTGCTGAGCACGCTGTACTGGCCCACGAGGTCGATCGTCGGCCAGTAGCTCAAATGGGCTCCGCGAAAGATATGTTCGCGCGCGGCCCGCTCGTTTTCCGCTTCCTGAATGTCTCGATCGTTTTGCGCCGCCAGGCTCACCGTTTCATTTTCCGTCTGGTCAGTTGTAAACGCCGGCGCCAAGGTTTCCACGTCCACCGGCTGTGTGTCCGGAGTGCCGGTGAGAATGCGAATCTGC
>CAZRKW010000065.1:0-17906 GCA_964600355.1 uncultured Acidobacteriaceae bacterium | reverse complement strand
GCGTCGTGGAGGTGTGGGGTGGGAATGTCGCCTGGCCGCTGAACCATGCAGAAGTCTAGCAAGGCTTCGCGCATTTGCGTTCGTCGAAGATTCGATAGCTTCTATAGGGATTTTCAATGCTGCTTTAAGCCCTGCGTGGCATCCCTACTTTCGCCCCTTGAGCGCTGCTCTCTTTCGCCGCCGCAGAAACTCCTCGAACGATAATTCGCTCGCCAGCCGGTGCAACAGCTGCTTGCGGCGCGCCGGATCGATCTTCCTGGCGAATAGCCTCTCTCTCGTTTCACCCAACTCCGCGATCCAGGCCTCATACTCCGCGCCGAACTGCCCTTCAAACTGCTTTCGCAGCCTCTGGGCGAGAGCCGGGCTGAGGCCGCCGGTGGAGATGGCTATCTGAAGCGATCCGCGCTTCACCACTGAGCCGTAGTAAAAATCGCAGCGGCCGGGATCGTCCACCACGTTGCACAAGACGCCGCGTCGCCGCGCCAGCCGGAAGATCTTTTCGTGCAACTCGACCGAAGACGTCGCCGCGACCACCACAAACGCGTCGCGAAGATCCGATGGACGAAATTTCCGCGCTTCCCAATGGATGCGGCCCGCGCCCGCCCACGCGCGCACCGACTCCGTTGCGGCCGGCGCCACGACGAACACTTCCGCGCCCGCTCTCAACAGGCCGCCAATCTTTTCCTCGCCCACGGGGCCGGCTCCCACCACGACGCATCGCCGCCCCGCCAGCTTCAGAAAGGCCGGAAATAGATTCACGGATTCCACGACTCGGAAGGATAGAACGAACCGGCGCGAACCCGGCACAAAATTCGAGGCTGCGCGGACTCCGTACGAATCGCTTCCGGTTATCGCCTCAAAGTGTAAAATGATCGCTTCTGACAACCCCTTTGCGAGGCGCACATGGCTTCTGACTATTTGCTCAAGACCGAGCCCACAGCGTATTCGTTCGACGATCTCCTGCGCGACAAAGAGACGGTCTGGGACGGCGTCCACAATCCCGTCGCGCTGCGGAACCTTCGCGAAATGAAGCCGGGCGACCGCCTGGTTCTTTACGAAACAGGAGAGCGCAAGAGCGCCGTAGGTACGGCAACGGTGGTTTCGGTCGAGGCGTCAGATCCCAAAAATCCCGAGGTGAAGATCAAAGCCGGCAAAGCCATCGGAAAGCCGGTAACGCTCGCGGAAATAAAGGCCAACAAACTCTTCGCGGATAGCCCGCTGGTCCGGCAGGGGCGGCTATCCGTAGTTCCGCTTACCGGCGCTCAGTACAAAGCCCTAACGGGCGCCTGACTAGCTACGCATTGAGGATGTGCGAGCAAGAACTTCGCGTATCTTATTGGCCAGATCGTCGGGTCCGAACGGCTTCTCGATGAACTCCGTTCCGGGATTGAGCACGCCGATGTTGATGGCGGCGTCCTCCGTATATGCGGACATATAAAGCACTTTAATGTTGGCGCGAATCTGCGTGAGTTTCTCGACCAGCTCGCGCCCCTTCATGCCCGGCATCAGCACATCGGTCAGCACCAGATCGATTTCTTCGTTGCGCTCTTCCATGACCTGGATCGCGTTGGCCGCGCCGCGCGCCTCCAGCACCGTGTAACCTTTGATCTTGAGGAACTCGCGCGTCATGCGGCGGACGGCGTCGTCGTCTTCCACCACGAGAATCGTCTCCGCTCCCCTCGCGGGCTCCGGGGCGGCCACCGGAACTTCGACTACCTCCACGGGGTCCTCGACGCGGGGGAGGAAAATCTGAAACACAGTTCCCTGCCCCACCTTGCTCGAAACGGTGATGTATCCGCCGCTCTGCCGCACGGTTCCATAGACGGTGGCGAGACCAAGACCCGTTCCCTTGGTTCGGTCTTTGGTGGTGAAAAACGGCTCGAAGATGTGGGTCAGCACTTCCTCATCCATTCCGCGCCCGGTATCGTGCACCGCCAGCATCACGTGCGGACCGGTTTGCGCGCCCGCGTGGCGTTGCACCCAGTCTTCGTCCAGTTGCGTATGCGCCGTCTGGATGGTCAGCTCGCCGCCTTCGGTCATGGCGTCGCGCGCATTGAACACCAGGTTCATAATCACCTGTTCCATCTGCGCGGCATCGGCCTTCACGCGACCGGCCTCGGGGTCGAGGTCCAGAAACAGCTGGATATCCTCTCCCAGCACGGGCGGCAGCAATTCCTTTACTTGCGTTACCAGGGTGTTGAGATCGAGCACGCGGAGTTGCAACACCTGCTTGCGGCTGAAAGCCAGCAGGCGGCGCGTCAGCGACGAAGCACGGTCGGTCGATTTGAGGATCTCGTTCAACTCGCGCCGCAGCGCGCCGTCGGATCCCACCCTGTTCAGCGAAAGCGCCGCGTGCCCGCGAATCACCATGAGCAGATTATTGAAATCGTGCGCGATTCCCCCTGCCAGTCTTCCCACCGCCTCCATCTTTTGCGCTTCGCGCAAGGCCTGTTCGGCTTGCTCGCGCACGGCAATTTCCTTTTTCAGCTCTTTATTGCTGGCGGCTACTTCCCGGGCATGAAGCCTCGCTGTTTCCGCCAGGTAGACGGTGAACGCCAGCAGACCCGCCATGAAAATTCCACCGATGAATGCCACTCGTGGCAATAGAGACAACGTGTAAGAACGCGTCACGGGATTGGGCCATACCTGCGCCCGCCACGTGAGCTGTTCGAAATTCACATCCGCCGTTTCAACCCAGTCCGCGTCCTGGGGCGTTAGCCTGGCGCCGCCGCTATATATTTCGTCCGGCCCGTCGTACAGCGTGATCCGGTATCCCTGCGCGACATCGTGCAAAATTGACGGAATCACATCCTGGTAGCGAAAAATCCCCACCAGAAAGCCGGTCACCTGATTCTTCGAAAACACCGGCACGCAAACCAGAAGCCCTTTTCCGCCCTGGCGCAAGACCACCGGCCGGGACGCGATCGTGTTTCCACTCTTCTCCGCAGCTTGAAGGGCCTCGAGTTGGCGTTCGCTGGCACCGAGATACCTCCCGGGCTCGCCCTCGTTGCCCTTGAGCGGTGTAACCCAGCCCACTCGGAAGCTTGTATCCACCCACTCGATTGCCTGGTAGGAGGGATAGGCGCTCATTACGAGGGCCGCGGCGCCTTCCATCTTCGAGGAATCAGGTCCGGCAGCCTCGCCCTGGCCCGCCAGGCGCTCCAGAGGAAAAATCCTCGCCCTTAATTCCGATTCCAGCTTGGACTTTACGAACGAAACCTGCTCGTTCGTCGCGGACTGAATCTCCGCGCGCCGGTGCCCCAGGAGCAATTGCCAAAGAGTCAGCGAGACCACGAAAGCGATCAGGAAAAAGGCCGCTGGCAGCAGGATCCGATCGATGATTTTCCAGGCCATTTCGTCTTGAAATACTGTGGTCTTATCAAGCCTGTCTAGTCAAGATAATTGGCAATCCAAGGCGGCCTGACCGAACGTTGACGATTGAGGTTTCGGCGCCCGAGTTTATCCGCATGATTGCCAGCACAATCCCCGGTAGTGACTCATTTTGAGACTACCCAATCGCCCGTTGCATTCCAGGTTTAAACAATTTACTGTATGCCACTAAACTTTCGTTTCGTTTTGGTCTACCATGAGTCGCAGAGGCACGGCACGCTAAGGAGGACCTTCGATGGTCCAGGAACGCCGCCTTCATCAACGGCTCACACCGAGTTCGCCTCAGCTGGTCCTTCTGGACGAATCCAAATATAGCCTTCTCTTTGACTTGTCCGAAGGGGGCCTGGCCGTTGAGGGTTTTTCGATCGACGATCCGAACCGCGCCATTTCCCTCGAATTCGACATGCCCGAGGGAAGTTGCTGTATCCAAGCAAAGGCTGAAGTCGCGTGGACAAGCGATTCCGGCTATCGCACCGGCTTCCGCTTCGTCGATCTGCCCGACGCTTCGCGTCTGCAGCTGAGGAATTGGATCATAAACACCGCCGCGGAGCGAGTATCTTTGATTGAAAACCAAGTGGCCGTTCCGGCCTTTGCCAACGCCGCATCCGCTGCGACCGGCCACCCTTTAGACCTGGAAGGTAGCCGGACAAGAACGGCGCAGCCCGACTTGACCTCATTGCCGTTGCAACCACCGCTTAAGCCGCGCCTGGGAAGAAGCTTTGGGGAACCGGATGATTACGATTCCGAGGGCGCCCCGATGCATCTCGTGTCTATTTTCGTCGCGGCCGTCGCCATGTCGTGCCTGGCCTTCCTGCTGGGCTACTACTGGCACGCGGGGCGACCGAGGCCGCGCGCAAAGTCCCCAGTTGCCGCAACCCAGCCCTTCGCGCCGGCTTCCGCAAGTTTGACGCCGTCCCCGGCCCAGCCATCCGCGCAGACCGCCATCCCTCCCATTCTTCCGTTGGATAATCCAGGGTTTGTGCTACAGGTGGGCGCAATGGGGGAAGAAGCGAACGCGGACACATTATCGAACGAACTGCGCAAAAAGAATTTCTCGGCCTTCGTTTATCACCGGGATGGTGACCGTTTCTACCGCGTGGCCGTCGGCCCGTACACCGATCAAGGCGCCGCGGCGAGAATCGAATCAGACCTGGAGCAGGAAGGCTACAAGCCGATTCTCCGGCCGTGGACGCCCCAATAAATCCCACTCGCTACGCTCTTTTCGCCGCTCCCTTGACAGCATGACACCTGATCTTGAAACGCCGCGGCTGTTACTGCGTCCGATCACCCTCGCCGACGCCGCGCACATCCAGCTTCTTTTCCCGCAATGGGAGATTGTGCGGTATCTGAACAAACGTGTCCCGTGGCCCTATCCCGCGGACGGGGCGTACACCTACTATCGCAAGGTGGCTCTTCCGGCGGTCGAGCGCGGCGAGGAATGGCATTGGACTCTGCGCTTGAAAGCGGCGCCCGATTCCGTGATCGGCTGCATCTCGCTGATGAATCGCGAGAACAAGAACCGCGGCTTCTGGCTCGGCCTGCCGTGGCAGGGACAAGGGCTCATGAGCGAGGCGTGCGATGCGGTCACCGGTTACTGGTTCGAGGAGTTGGGTTTCGCCGTCCTGCGTGCTCCCAAAGCCATTGCCAACGAGGCCTCGCGCCGTATTTCGGAGAAGTCTGGAATGCGCGTCATAGCAACTGTGGAGCATGAATTCGTTTCCGGCCGTCTTCCCACCGAAATATGGGAAATCACCGCCTCCGAATGGCGCGCCGGGCGGAAAGCCCGAAGCGGCAGCAGCGAATAATTGCCACCACCGTGCCGCTCCGTCCCTTCCGTCAACCGTGCGTGCTTTTTACATCCTCGCCGACAATCTGCTGAGACGCTGCATCGGCCCTACTTCTCGCGGCCCCAAACGTATTTGAGCCCGAGGCGGTAGTTGTAACCCAAAGCGGGGTAGCCGATCGCATCCTGGTAGTGGCGATCGAAGAGGTTTGCGAAATGGGCGACGGTGGAAAAGCCATGGCCAAGGTCGATGCTGTTGGAAAGATCCCACCGCACGTAACTGGGATTGCTCGTCAGACCGAGGCCCAGGAAGTCGCTGTCGGTTCGCCGGCCTACGTAATATCCGGCAAGGTTCCAGTTCATGCGTAGGAAGTGAGCGTTCGCTATCAGATTGGCGGAATGCAGCGGGCGCAGGAACAGACGGTTTCCCGGAGCGAGCGCCGGGTCGAACGCGTCGGGCGCCTCGAGAACCTTCGAGTCATCGTAGCTGTAATTCCCGGCGATGTTCAGCCAGCGCGCCGCCTTCACTTCCAACGATGAATTCACGCCCGCCGCGCGAGCTTTGTCCGTATTGAAATAATTGCCGCCGAACGCCGGGCAGTTCGGCGCTGCTCCCCCGAATGTGAAACTCACGATGTCGCGAAAATCGCTATGAAAAAAAGTCGCCGAGAAGTGGACGCGGTCGGAAGCGAAGTACTGATCGATTCCGGCGTCGACCGTGACGCTTTGTTCGGGCTTCAATTGCGGGCTGCAGTCCAGCGGCAGAATCGTGGGCTCCTTGATGCCCTCGCCGTAGGACGCACGCAAGCGCGTCGCGCCCCAAAATCCGCCGCCGGAGCGCAGGGCATAGGAAGCGCCGGCGCGCGGCACCACCCGCGTTCCGAAAAATCCGTTTGCTTCCACGCGACCACCGGCAAGAAGGGTTAGCCGCTTTCCCAGCTGATAGCGACCTTCGATGTAACCCGCCTGATTGTGCCGCCCGGCGGATGGGCCGTTCTCCACTTCGTTTTCATATCCCGCCGTAAAGCTTCCGTTCCTGAACCCGTAGGTGGACTGCTCCATTGCGCCAGCGCGATTGTATTTTGAAGCGAATATTCCGAAATCGGGCGAACCCACGACGTCCTGAAAGCGCGATTCGAAAGCCGAGAGCTGATGCTGCCAGTGCTCGCCGGTCGAGAAATTCCATACGAGATTGGCCGCGAAGTCGTGGAGTTCACTGGTTTCACCGATCGTCGATCCCCCGGGCAAGAGAGTCTGCCCGGACTGTCCGGCGTCGCTCGACGTGTTACGAAGCGTCAAGCGCAGCGAATCCGTGTCCGAGAACTTCCAGCCGAAATTGCCGGAGGACGTTGCGACTCGAAAATAATCGCCGGGTCCCTGACCGCTGGTCGCGAAGTAATCGGTCGCCGCGGAATAGTCGAATTTCCCGAGCAGGCCGCTCAACTGGCCCGCGCCGTGGCCGGTGCCGAAAGTGCCGCCGTCTCCTTCGATCGCAATCGCCGGTATTTCGGTGGTGCCGCGATGCGTAAAAATCTGGATCACGCCATCCATCGCGTCGGAGCCGTACAGCGCACTCGATGCTCCGTGGACAATCTCGATCTTGTCGATGTTGGCGAGAGTAAAATTCGACAAGTCGAACGCGCCACCTGGTTCGTTGACGGGCGTTCCGTCCACGAGCACCTTGGTATAGGTGGAATCGCCGCCATCGAGAAAATAGGAGCCGATTCCGCCGTACGCACCGAGCCGCGTGAAGGACACGCCCTCCTGCGAGGCGAGCATCTCCGCCAGCCATATCTCCTGCCGCTGGTCGATCTGCTCGCGGGTGATTACGTCCACGAGATCGGGCGTCTGCGTGGCGAGCGCGGGCTCCGCGCTGGCCGTGACGATAACGTTCGATGACATTCTCTCGAGCGACAGCCGTATGTCCCACACTTGCGTCTGGCCGACGGACAAAGTGAATTCCTGCTCCACAGGCGCGAAAGAAGCGCGCTGAGCGATCACACGGTAGCGGCCTGGCGGCACGTCGATCGCAAATTTACCTTCCGTACCGCTGCGGGCGTTTTCCGGCTCGCCGGGCGAATCGATGGGCCGCGCAACAATGGACACGCCTGCAATCGCGGCGCCGCTGGGGTCGGTTATGGTTCCGGTGATTGTGGCGAATTTGGTGTTGGATGCGGCGGTTGGTTGAGTCTGAGCGAATGCGGATTGATTAGGCAACAGGGAAATTGCAATTCCGGCGGCTGTGGCCAGAAGGCGGAGCAGTCTCATTTTTTTATCCCTTTCTCCCTCTCGCGCGGGAGTTGAAGGTTGTCCGGAGAGCGCACGCGGTGCATGCGAATCCGGATTGAGACTCCGCCGGTCTCCTGGCTTGGCGAATCGCCCAATGCTTCAGGGCTGGCAGCGCGGCCTTCCCATCCATGCCTCGAATGCATCTACGCTTCGCGGCGTGGTCAGTGGCCTATGCTGAAAATTTCTTCGCCTTACAGTCGCGCGGCGGCGACGGCTTTTCACCGTCTTCCCGTACACGGAGTCTCGGGTGATTGTCTACGGCGCGGAGCAATTCGCCCCGGCGCCGCTTGCGGAGGCCAGAACGCAGCCTCCGCCGAATGAAAACGAAACCTGCTACGAAACAGGCTAGCGATCGCCTCGCAAGGAAACGCGGGGACGTCCGCCCGGCCGCATCTCCACTTCCAACGGAGCCTCGAAGACTTCCTCGAGGAGCGCGCGGTCATACACTTCCGCAGGCGTTCCGACGCGCAGGCACTTTCCCTTGTGCAGCAGGACGATGCGGTCCGCAAATTCCGCCGCCAGATCGAGTTCGTGCGTGACTACCAGCACCGTGTGCCGCGTTTCGTCGGCGAGCCGGCGAAGCCGCTGCAACAGTTCTACTTTTCCGCCGATGTCGAGATGCTGCGTGGGCTCATCCAGCAACAGCAGTGACGGTTGCTGCGCCAGCGCCCGGGACAGAATCACGCGTTGCTTTTCTCCGCCGGATAGCTGGTCCATCCAGCGGTCGCGCAGCGGTTCCGCGCCAACCTGCGCGAGCGCGTTTCCCACCATCAGGCAATCGTTGTCGGATTCAAAGCGCAGCCGCCGGCCGTGGGGATAGCGCCCCTGCAGGACGTATTCCCATACGCGCAGCGGAAACAGCAGCTCGCTCTCCTGTTGCACCAGCGCGATCCGTTTCGCGCGTGTCCGCAGATCGAGCGCGCTCACTTCCTCGCCATCTACTTCAATGCGCCCGGCGAGAGGCTTGCTGAGCCCGGCGAGCAATCGCAGCAGCGTGGATTTCCCGCTGGCGTTCGGACCGAGAATCGCCACCAGCTCGTGCGGATGCGCCTCAAAACTGGCCGGCCCCAGCGTGAATGTGGGCGCCGAGCGGTCGGTAGGAGAGTAGGCGAAGCTCGCCTGCTCAACTTTCAGCCGCACGCGAGGAGCGCTCGCCGCTGCGCCAGCCGCATCGCCGGGATGCGCTGCTACCGATCCGCGATTTTGTTCGGCTGCGCTCAACGCACTCTCCTGCGCATCAGGTAGATGAACACTGGCGCGCCGGCAATCGCCGTCATCGCGCCGACGGGCAATTCCGTGGGCGCGACGACCGTGCGCGCCAGCAGGTCCGCGGCGACAACGATGATCGCTCCGCCGATTGCCGATGCGGGAATCAGCACGCGGTAGTCGGTGCCGAAGAGCATGCGCATCACGTGCGGCACCAGGAGTCCCACGTAACCGATCGCGCCGCTTACAGAAACGGCGAGCCCCGTGAGCAGCGAGGCTCCCACGTACACCACGAATTTCACGCGCCGCACGTTGACGCCCAGGTGGCTAGCCTCCTGCTCGCCGGTAAGGATCAGATTTAAATCGGAGGAGGTTGTGTAAATCGAGCCCACCGCGACAATCAGGAGCAGGTAGAGCCAGCGCAGATCGACGGCTGGCGCCGAGGAAAGATCTCCCATCAGCCAGAAGGCCATCCCGCGCAGGTCGCGGCTGCTCAAAATCGTCATCAGAAACATGATCACGGCGGAGAGAAACGACGCCGTGACGATTCCCGCCAGCAGCAGCGTGGCGCTGTCAAGCTGCCCTCCACGTCTGCCTAGAAAATAAACGGCCCCAATCGTGGCCGCTGCGCCCGCAAACGCCGCCACCTGCACCGCGCCCGGCGTGAATGGCAGAACGATCAGGCTTACAATTGCGCCGAGCGCCGCTCCGCTGGAAACTCCCAACACATAGGGATCTGCCAGCGGATTCCGCAGCAAGGCCTGAAAACCGGCTCCGGCGGTCGAAAGCGCCGCGCCCACCAGTATTCCCAAGGCGATCCGCGGAAGCCGCAAGCCAAACACAACCAGGGAAAATTCCGAGGGAATCTGGTCCCGCCGCCCCAGCGCGCCGTTGATGAGCGTCATCAGAATGTCCCGCACGGCAATTGGATAGGCGCCCATGCGCAGCGAGATCACCACCAGCACGAACAGCACGCCGAGCAGCAAAGCGCAAATGTTGAAAACGCGCCGGGGCGTCAGCGGGCGCATAGTACGCACCCTTCTTCCGGCGAAACCCTGCGCGCAAATTGACCTCGATCGCCCGAATCAAAGTTCCCGTTCGTGCTTTGCGGTGAAAAAGCCTCCGGATGGAGCTCGCGCGCAAGCTGCTCGATCGCATCCACCATTCCCGGCGACGGCCGCGCCAGCTCATCGCTGACAACAACGACGTTCCCGGACTCAACCGCCCGCAAGCCCTTCCATCCGGCCCTTGCGCGAAGGTCCGCGAGCTGAGTCTCACCCTCGCCGCCATGGTTGCTCGTGAAAACAATGTAATCGGGTTGCAAGCGCACCACTTCCTCAAAGCTGATATGAGGCCAGTTCTGATCCGATAAAATCACCGACTCCGCGCCTGCCCAGCTCAGCGCGTCGGCAATGAAAGTATTCTGCCCGATGCTGATCAGCGGTTCCTGCCACACGACGAAGAAAACGTGCGCCAGCGGCAGTTCCGAAAGGCGCATTCGCAAATCGTCGAGTCTCGCCTGCAACGGGCCGACCAGCGCTTCGCCCGCGGCGCTCGAGCCCATAAGCTCCGACATTTTTCTCACCGAGTCGAGCATTCCCCTCACCGTATGCGGATCGCTCGCGTAGACGGCGATTCCGAGCCTCGCCAGCGCGTCCACCGTCTCGCGGCGATTAATAGATGTGGACGCCAGCACCAGGTCGGGATGCAGCGCCACGATCGCTTCGAGACTCGGGTTCAACGGCGCTCCAACGTGCGGCTTGAGCTTGGCCGCGGGCGGGGTCTCGCAGTAATTCGAGTCGCCCGCAAGCTTCTCGTCGAGCCCGAGCGCGTAGATCGTTTCGGTCAAATCAGGTGAAAGCGTCACGATCCGGTTCACCTTTGCGGGAATCGAGACTTGCCTGCCCACTTCATCCGTCACGACGTTACGCGTACCTTGGAGCACCACACCATCAACTGCCTGCCGGGAAGCTGCATTGGCATGCTGTGCGCAGACCGAAAGCGGGGCGGCGAAGACCACCGCAATCACGGCGAAGCCCCACCACCGCAAAACTCGCCACGAACTCTGCAGCAAATCCGGCAACAGTCTCTCCCTGCCTTCTACCAAAATAAAAAAGCCTCGCGGATAGAACGAGGCTCATCGCCACACCCTTTCTCGCGAAGAGTGTGAGCGTCACCAGCCCGGGGACGTATCCTGACTTTCGGCCTACCCGCCCACATCACAAACGGGCGAGAGCTTCGGGCGCTGTCGCTCCGATTCTATCGGAGCAGCCTTCCCCATCCCGTGGGTTCAGGAACGAGTGGCATGTTATCGCAGCGCCGGCCGATTCACAGTGGCGGGACCGTGGCCGATTTTCACGGCCTTCCAATCTCCCCGAGCCAGCTGAATTGTTTTCACGCAGAGTGTAAGCCGCGCCAACCGGGGTGTCAAATTACGAGAGGATGGGTGTAGCGAAGCGGACTTCCAGGAAAAAGCTTCCCCGGTATGCGAGGTGGCTGACTAACGGTTCTTCCACTTCGGGGCGCGTTTTTCCACGAGCGCTCGCAAACCCTCTTGCGAGTCCTCGAGGTCGGCGAGTTCGTTCAGGAAAACCTTCATCGAGTTGCGGACGCCGTCGCGCAAGGGCATACCCAGGCTGCCGAGGATCGCTTTTTTGGCCATGGTCAGCACGGGACCCGATTGCGCCGTGACCTTGGCGATCACGTCGTCCACCTTATTTTGCAGCTCATCGGCCGGAACCACCCAGTTGACCAGTCCCAGGTCGCGGGCGCGCTCCGCGCTCATCGTCTCGCCGGTAAGCACCAGTTCAAGAGCAAGCTTGGGGCCCACGATGTAAGGAAGAATGGCTGCCGCCAGCGGCGGGAATACGCCCAACTTGATTTCCGGCTGCGCGAAGCGAGCCTTTGGAGTCGCGATGACAAGGTCGCCCAGCGCGGCCAGCTCGGCTCCTCCGCCAAACGCGGGGCCATTGACCACCACCAGCACCGGCTTCGAGGTGTCGAGCATCGCCGAGAAAGCACCATGAAAGGCGTCGAGCAGCTGGAACACGCGCCTTTGCGTGTATTCGCCGAGCTCGATGCCGCCGCAAAAAGCCTTGGCCGCGGAATCCAGCACGATCAGCTTGATCTCGCCCCGCTCGCTCACCGAACTGATTCCCGTGGCGATTTCGGCCAGCATTCTCTCGTTCAAGAGGTTGTGCTCGGGCCGGTCGAGCGTCAGATGCGCCACTTCGCCTTCGCTCCAGAACTTGACGAACTGGAATTCGTCGAGCTTGGGCGTTGCGTAGGTGAGCGTGCCGAGTACGTCGGTGCTGTGGCCTTCGCCGATCATTCCGTTTCGCTCCGAAAGGAAAGCTTAGACGGTTTCGCCCACCCCCGCTACCGTTCATCCAAGGCCATACACCCAATCCGGCAAGCCCCTAGGCCGCGGCCGCTATGCGTCTTTTTTCCTGTTCCTTCTTCCTTGCCTTCTTCCTTCTCTGGGCCGCGCACTTCCGGTATTCTGCTGAACCTATGCTCGATTTGGGATATGTGCGCGACCATCTGGACGCCATCGAAAAAATGTCGCGCGACCGCGGCGTGGCCATTGACCTCGCGCAGTTTCGCGCCATTGACACGGAGCGCCGTCAGCTCATTACGCAGACCGAGCGCCTGAAGGCCGAGCGCAACAACGCCAGCGGCGAAATCGTGCAGCTCAAGAAGTCCGGCCAGGACGCCGGCCCGATCCTTGCGCGCATGAAGGAAGTGTCGGAAGAGATCAAGCGCGACGACGAGCGCATCGCGCGGCTCGACGAGGCCCTGAAGGGCTTTCTGCTGACCGTTCCCAACATGCCGCACGCGAGCGTTCCCGTCGGCACGAGTTCAGCCGACAACGTGGAAGTCCGCCGCTGGGGAGCGCCGCCCAAGCTCGATTTTGCGCCCAAGCCTCACTGGGACATCGGCGAAGCCACCGGCATTCTCGATCTGCCCGCGGCCGTTAAGATCGCCGGCGCGCGCTTCGCCGTTTACAAGGCCCTGGGAGCGCGGCTCGAACGTGCCATCGCGAATTTCTTCCTGGACGTGCATACGCGCGAGCACGGCTATACCGAGATCCTGCCGCCGTTCATCGTGAACACCGCTTCGCTCACCGGAGTCGGCCAGTTGCCCAAGTTCGCGGCGGAAATGTTTCACCTCGAAGGCACCGATCTTTGGCTCACTCCCACGGCCGAAGTGGAATTAACCAGCCTGCACCGCGACGAAACCCTCGACGCCGCGGAGTTGCCACTTAAGGTGTGCGCGTGGACGGCCTGCTTTCGCGCCGAAGCGGGCGCCGCCGGGAAAGATACCCGCGGCATCAAACGCCAACACCAGTTTCAGAAGGTGGAATTGTTCAAGTTCACTCGGCCCGAGCAGAGCTACGAGGAATTGGAATCGCTGGTCCGCAATGTCGAAGCCATCCTGCAGAGGCTGGGGCTGCATTACCGCGTGATGCAGCTGTGCACGGCCGATATGGGTTTTGCGTCCGCAAAGACCTACGACGTCGAGGTGTGGCTGCCTTCCACGAACGACTTCATGGAGATTTCTTCCTGCTCGAACACCGAAGCGTTCCAGGCGCGCCGCTCCGGAATTCGTTTCAAACCCAAAACCGGCAAAACGGAATTTCTGCACACGCTGAACGGCTCCGGACTCGCGGTGGGCCGTACTTGGATCGCCATCGTGGAGAACTATCAGCAGGCCGATGGATCCGTGGTGATTCCGGAAGCGCTGCGTCCGTACATGGGAACCGACCGGATTCCCGCTCTGTAAAATCCCTCGCAAGAAATTACTGTCGTTTTGCGGTCAGGCGATTACCGCCTGCGGGGAGAGTCCGTCTGAATCAGGGAAAGCTCGTGGGCAAACAACGGGTTCTCCGGGAACTCTACCGTAAGGTCGGTCAGGAGCACCCGCGCGAGATCGAAGCGATGCTCGCGTTCGTAGCCTAGCGCCAGAAGTATTTGCGCGAACGGCTTCAAATAATGGCCGTGGTCGGCGGCCTGCTGCATCAGTTGGATGCCGCGTTCCTTGTCGCCGTGAACTCCGCCGATCTTCAGGAAAATCCGTTTATAAGCGGGGAGCGAACCAATCACATAATTGCTCGCGCCCAGCGCAAGATAAGCATCCTGCGCGTTGGGATCGATGGACAACAGCAGCGAGGCTTCGCTATCGGCGCGGCGCATCATGGTCAATCCGGCCAGCTGCTTTTTCTCGATGAGAGCGTCGTAATCGGATTCCATACCGTCGGCCATGGTGAGCACCAACAGGCCGTGGGCGTCGCGGGGATTTTCTTTCAGCAGACCCTGAGCCATCTCGCGTGCCTGCTGGTTGACGCCCATAAACGCATCGTTGCGGTTCTCGGAGGGCTTACCGTCTACGCCGCCCAGAAACTTCGCATCGTCCAGGAAAAAAGCCGAGGTGAAGACGCCCTTTTCGTTGAACTCTTCGTAGAGGTAGCTCGCCGCTTCAGCAACCTTGCCGAGGGGGTCGCTCGGCTGCTGCTTTTCGTAGGACAGAAACTCCGCACGCGCGCCCTGGAAATTCAGCTTGTAGAGTTCCGCAAATCCGCTGTCGAGAATCGCGGGGGACAGGCTGTCGGCAGCGGCGGGCGCCGGCCTGGCGGACGCGCCAAAGCCGCAGAACAATGTGATGGCTGCCGTGCACGCAATGATCGATGGCCGTTTCATCTCTATCTGTCCGCCGTTATCCGTCGCCACTACCCGTCCGGCGATCTTCAAAACCGCCTTCCGGCAATTATATTTTGAATGTATCAGGGCGGGCGCTGCCGGAGAATACGGCGTTCCTATAAGTTATCCAGGAAGAAGCGCGTAATCTGCTCGAAAAGCTGAATGCGGGCGGGACGGTCGCCGATGGGATGCCCGCGCCCGGGAAAGATCGCCAGATCGGCGGGATATTCGCCGGCCTGGATCAGCTCGTTAATCACCTCCGACGTGTTTGCGAAGTGTACGTTGTCGTCGCCGGTCCCGTGGGCGAGCATCAGCTTCCCCTTCAAATTCCGTGCCTGGTTCGAGGGAGACGATTCCTGGTAGCCGGCGGCATTGTCCTGCGGGCGGCCCATGTAACGCTCCGTGTAGATCGTGTCGTAGAGCCGCCAGTTGCTTACCGGCGCCACCGATACACCGGCCTTGAATACGTCCGGCGCGTTGAATAGAGCATCGAGGGTCATGTATCCGCCGTAGCTCCAGCCCCAGATTCCGATGCGCGACCCTTCCACATAGGGGAGCGACTTCAAATACTTCACGCCCGCGAGCTGGTCTTCTAGCTCGACTTTGCCCATGCGGTGGTAGATATGAGTCTCGAAGGCATGGCCGCGGTTGTAGGAGCCGCGGTTGTCCAGAGAGAAAATCAGGAAGCCTTTCTCGGCCATGGATTGCTGCCATAGGAAATCAGACCCGGCCCAGGCGTTTTTCACATACTGGACCTGCGGGCCGCCATACACGTCGATTATCACGGGATATTTTCGGGACGCGTCGAAGTCGGCCGGCTTGATGATCATGCCGTAGAGTTTGGTTCCATCGTCCGCGGCCACGTTGACGTATTCGACCGGCGACATTTCGTAGGTTCCCAGTTCAGCCACCTTGTTTTCTTCGATCGCCGCGACCCTGGTGCCATCGGCTGTGTATAAATCCTGCCGGGGCGGGGTCATCGAGTTCGAGTACTTGTCCACAAAACCGGCAGCGTTGGGTGAGGGCACCACGTCGTGCGTGCCGGCGTCCTTCGTGACGCGCGTGATGCTCTTGTCCGCCAGGGAGACGCGGTAGAGTTGCGCCTCGCGCACATCGTCTTTGTTCGAGAGAAAATAAATGTAGCCGTGGGCTTCATCCACGGCGGGATGGCTCGCCGCGCCCGGACCGAATCCGCTGGTGCCGGTTATGCCCCAGTCGCCGCTGGTCAGCTGCTCGAGCTGCTTACCCGCGAGATCGTAAAGATAGTAGTGACGGAAGCCGGTGCGCTCACTTGACCAGAGAAAGCGCTTGCCGTCTGAGAAAAAGTACAAATCGTCGCTGATGTTCACCCAGAATTTGTCGGACTCGGTAAGGACCGGGCGCTGCGTCCCGCCCCCGATATCGAAGAAGAGCAGGTCGAGCTTATTCTGCGCCCGATTCAGGCGCTGAATCGCGAGGTGGCGGCTGTCGCGCAGCCAGTCCACCCGCGGGAGGTACACGTCGGTGTCGGTTCCTGTGTTCATCCAGGTGGTAGCGCCGCCGGAAACCTGCACTACGCCCACGCGCACGATGGGATTGGGCTCACCGGCCTGGGGAAAGCGCGTGTACTCGATCGCACCCGCGGGTGAGCTCATGTCCACGATGGGATAGCGCGTGACGGGGCGCTCATCCATTTCGTAATACGCGATGCGCGACGAATCCGGAGACCACCAATACGCGGTCGTGCAAGCGAGCTCCTCGGGATAGACCCAGTCGAGCTTGCCTTTCAAGACTTCCTCGCTGCCGCCGTTGGTGAGCGCCTTCGGGCCGCCCTTTGACAGGTTCACTACCCAGAGATTCGAGTCGCGCACGAAGCTGATCCATTTTCCGTCGGGAGAAAACTTCGGGTCCTCCAAGTCGGACCCGCCGGTGACGATCGGCCTGGGAGCCATGGTCTTCAGGTCGAGCAATACCAGGCTGTCACCGCCGATAAACAAAAGAGAATCGCCGCCGGGCGACCAGAGATAATTGTCCGGCTGGATGCGGCCGAGGCCGGTGGACTGGACCGCGTGCGTCTTTTCCGGCTGCATCACGGCGGCCAGGGTTTCCGCTTTCACCAGTGCTTTCCGCTCACCGGTCGTCGCGTCCATCGTCCACAGTTCGCTCGTGTCGCCCATTTTCTGGAGGTAAGAGATTCGCTTTCCGTCGGGCGCCCATTCGATCCCCTGGGTGAGCTCGCCGCTCAGGCTCGGGGAACTGTAGATTCTCTCGACGGTGAGTGGCTTGGTCGCAGCGGACTGAGCTAGAGCGGCGGGGCCAGTGAATGCGATCGAAAGAGCCAGGGCAGCGACGTCGTAAATCTTCGCGCGGAACCTAGGCGAGGTGAACCATCCGGACCATCTTGACCGGCGGAATGGCGGGGCCGGGTGCGAGAGGAATTTGGGCGCATTTGCGGGGGCCGGAGGAGCGGATTTTGGATGTATAGAGAGGTCTCTTATAGTGTCGAGTGGCGCATTCTGTCTTTGATTGTTTTCAATAAGTTGCGTGTGTTTCCGTTCGACAGTGTGTGTCGAGTGAGCGCGGCAGGAAATAGGGTCGGAAATGGGTGTTTCGACGGGGCCAAAAACGGGCGGGATTTTGCCGGAGGAAGAAGAGGAATCGGCGGTGATGACGCTTCCAAGGGCTCCGACGTTTTTCATGGCACTGCCAAGCTATCACGGCAGTAAAAAGTTGCAACCGATAGTTGTCGTGGTAAGCCGTAAGTGGCTTTTTTAAATTAGGTTACGCTGGGTTAGTGGTCTTGTTGCGACGCTGTGCCTACGTAGGAAGGGCTTGAAAGCGCGGCGCTTCTTCGCTGGCGGTGAAACCAGAACGCGCCTGCCGTGACAGCCAGGGAGAGGGCCAGCAGCGAACCGTCGCGCAGCATCGTTTTCGGCCCCAGTTGCTCGCTCGTTCCGAAACAGCCGCAGTTGATCGAAAGGTGTAAAGCGTAC
The DNA here is from genome assembly GCA_964600355.1 of uncultured Acidobacteriaceae bacterium. Lineage (GTDB taxonomy): Bacteria > Acidobacteriota > Terriglobia > Acidiferrales > UBA7541 > Palsa-295. The sequence goes on along the minus strand of CAZRKW010000065.1, from coordinate 567 downwards.
GTCCGCACCATGAGCGTGAAGAATCCCGTAAGGACCAGCGTGGTAACTACGGAGGAAAACCGCAGCGCGACTCCGCTTAGAAGCCAGAGGCCCAGAAACAATTCAAACGGGGGCAAGAAGTGCGCCACGCGAATCACCTGGGAGGGAGCCAGCAACTGGTAGGAATCCACCTGCATGGCGAACATGGAGAGCGACGTTTCGAGCGAGCTGAGCGACCAGGGCACCGCGATCTGGGGTTTGAGTTTCGCGTACGCAGCGATGAGAAATACGCAGGCGAGCGCGAGTCTCCCGAGCAGTAGAAGAATCCGCCCCAGCTTGAAGGGGGATTCCGCGGGCGCTGCGCGTGACACCGGTGCCGCTGCTTCGCTCATCCTATCGGCCTATTGGCTCAGCAACTGATCGAAGAATTGCTTCAGGACCGTCCAGGAGACTACACCCTGCCCGGCCGGAAATTTCTGCCCTTTGTAAAAAATGCGGAACGTCGGCGTGGCCTCTACCGGGACCATGTTGCCCAGTGCTTTGTCCTGCTCGATGTAGGCATCGAAGGGACACGAATGGCTCGCTGGC